>JAIRPD010000044.1 GCA_031257195.1 Treponema sp.
CGCCCTAAAGCGGGGTCCTACCTGCCGTGCAGAACTTCCGCGGGCTGGAGGCGCAGGAGCAGGCGGATCGCCGGAACGCTCCCCGCCAGCGTTACCAGCAGCACCAGCGCGGCGGCCAGCGGAATAACCTGGGGCTTGATGTTGATGGCGGCGGAAAAAACCGTGGTCCCGATGAGCCGGGCGAACCCGATGCCGGGGAAGTACCCCGCCGCCCCTCCCGCGATGCCGGTGAGGGTTATCTCCGCCAGCACCAAAAGCGACACCGGGCCGTCCATGGCCCCCACCGCCTTTAAGAGGCCGATCTCGGCGGCCCGTTCCATCACCGCGGCGGTTACCAGGTTGGAGATTCCCAGGGCGGAACCGGCGAGGCTCAAGACCGTGATAAGCAGCATGAGGAGCCGGGTCTTTTCCAGGATCGCCCCCTCGCCTTCCGCCACCCGCCGGATGGGCTTCGACACCGCGCCGCTTATCACCTCGTCAATCTGGTAGCAGATGGCGCTGACGTAGGCGGTGCAGTACCAGGTTTCCCATTCCTTGATGGAAAGGGCCTGGGGGTCCTGGGCGGCCCGGCGGGAAAGCTCGTTGTCCGGCGTGGTAAGGGCGCTCACTTCCACCCGGTGTACCAGGCCGGGCAGTCCCGCCAGTTCCTGCGCCGCCTCCAGGGGTAGGTAGAACTCCCCGTCCTCGGCGCCGCCGGAATGGAAGATTCCCTTGACGGTGAAATCCCGGCGATTGCCGCCAACCCGTAAGGTCAAAGTGTCGCCCAACGAGAGGTGATACCGGGAAGCCGCCTCGCCGCCGGCCATTATCGCGCCGGTTTCGTCATCCCGGGCCCACTCCCCGGAAACGTCCCACCAGGTTTTCATGTTCCTCATGCCGGTTTGAATGGCCTCTCCCGTGGGGAGTTCCACGGTTTTGTCAAACCAGGTTCCCACGGCTTTTACTTCCGCCGTATTTTCCATGCAGCAGGGTTCGGCGCGAATTGTCAGATAGGGGGCGAAATCCACGATGTTGAAGGCCCAAAAAATGGTTTTGATGTTGGGAAGTTCGTTTTCATTAAGGAACTTGTCCTGAACCCCCGCCCCTTCGTTTATGCCGTAGAGGTCGTCCAGCAGGGACGCCCCACGGGGGATCACGTTGATATTCGCGCCGTAGGTTTTCAGTTCCTGGTTTACCTTGTCCCCCACGTCGAGCATGACGTTGAGCATGGCCACCGCGAGGGAGGTTCCCAGGGCGATGGTAAAGGCCACCATGAGCATCTTGCCCTTCTGCCGGAACGCGCTTTTCCGTATCATTCGCCAAAACATTTTCGCCCCCTCATTGGAACCGTCCTTTCTCCCGTTCCAGGTCCTCCAGCCGCACCACCATCGCCCCGTCCCGGACCGTATAGGCCAGGGGAACCGGGTTGCAGCCGCCCTTGAAGCCGATGGTGGATTTGTTCATCACCACGTCGCAGAGGCGGCAGACTATCCCGTCCCGGCGCTCGTAGTAGCCCGTGCTGCCGCAGATGTCGCAGGCGTCCAGGCCCACCCCCCAGGCGGAGGCGCTCTTCTTGACCACGATGAACCTGACCTCGGTGTTGTCCTGGGCGTTCCAGGCGAAGCGGTGCAGATGGCCGTCTTCTATTTGGGTAACGGGGATGATGATCTCCTCCCCCGCCAGGGTAAAGGGTTCCGCGGGGGAAAGGGCCACCGCCCGCTCGTTCCAGGTTTTAAGCCCGGTGAGGGTGAACACCGAAAGGCCCAGGAACACCAGCGCCGCCGCGTTCCGCCGCCGGTTCCGGCGGGCAAGGGCTTTTCGTTTTCGCGCCGCGGCGGGGTTGGGGGGAACGCCGTTACCGGCCAGCGCGCCGCTTCTCCGGCGGGAAAAATCACCCGCAAGCAAACCAAGCGGCAGCAGCGCCGCGATACCGGTTCCGGCGAACACAAAAAAACGGGGGTTGTTTACCGCCAGCATGATGACCTTGAACAGCCCCCGGTGGAGGGGAAGGATCCGCCGGGCCATGAGAAACTGGATTACCCCGGCGGCCTGGTTCGCCATGTTCACCGCGAGGGCGGCGCTCAACAAAATCCTGAACCCTGTCCCGGCGGCGCGCGCCGTTTGCGTCCCGGCGTGGAAGACCATAAGGCCGGCGAGAAACACCACCAGCAGCCCCCCGAGGGCCCCCGTTAGATTGACCAGAAACTCGGTGCTAAAAACGCTCTGCCCCGCCATGACAAAATCGGAAGGAAGGAGAAACAAGGGGGGCAGAGCGTACAAAAGAAGCGTTCCGGCCAGCGCGGCGGAGGCAAGGGAAAATCCCACAGACCGGGAAGCCCCCTTACCCCGCCAAAGCAGGACCATAAAAACAAGCCCCGCGGTAATCGCCGCGCACAGGACCCAGGTGTTTACCATACCCCGGTTAATGGCGGTGGTCCGCCGCAGGACCGCGAAAACCGCCGCCCCGAGAATTCCCGCGGCGCGGCATAGAACAAAACATTTTTTCCGCCCCGGATCAGCCGGATAAGGAAACGCCGCCTGAATCATCGCCAGCAGAATCGCCGTAATCAGGGAATTTTGAATTACCACAATACCGTAGCGTATCACGCGGCGCTTCCCCTTTTACCACGAGGGACCGGGGTAGGTGAAGGTCCACTCGGCGATCAGCGGCTGATCCCAGAATCTGCCGTCGACGCCGGTGGTCTTATCAACGTGCAGGACATAGCCCTGCGCCTCGGGGTTTTGGATAAGGAACCGGACTTTGTATTCCCCCACGCCGTTAAGTTTCAGGTTCGCCCCGTAGTGGGGGCCGTCGCTGGCGCTCATCGGCATAAAGGTCCCCTCGCTTTTCCAGCCGTTGGCCTGGGAAAGCTCATACTTGACCGTCAGGTTGGGCACAAAGTCCCCCACGCCGTAGCCGAGGTCGTTTTCCAGCGCGGAAATGTCCGCCTCCATGTGAACATCCGACTCGGCGGCGGAAAGCCCCATCGACGCGGGGACCATATCCACGGGCTGAAAATACACCCCCGCCACGTTGAGGGGCCCAAGCTCAATGTCGTCCCCGATGGGGAATTCATCAAACCCCGCCTCCTCCGCGGGCGCCACCGCCTCGGCGGGTTTCGCCTCGGCGGCGGTTCGCGATTCTTTCCGCTCCCCGCAGCCGGTAATGACGGCGGCGGCGCAGAAACCGATTAACACGAGTACCAGCGGTTTTCGTATATTCATGGTACTTCCTCCTCATAAAATCCCAGTCCACAGGGACCGGGTTAGTAACCATAGTCAAAGGCGTTAGGGCGGCGCCGAATACTCTACGCTCCCCTGGCCGCCATCTTCTTCCCCCGGCGAATCTGTATGACGGAGACCGCGATGGTAACCGCCAGCAGGATGATCTGGGGGATCAACGTTTGCAGGGTGGGGTATATCCCCAGGATGTCCACGGTGATGAAATTGAAGGGCAGCATGGTAACGGGAACGATGTTCCCCTCCTGCAGTTCCTTGAACCCCGAACCGGTAAAGGCGACGCACATCACAAAGAGCAGGACGCTGGTTCCCATAAAGAA
>JAIRPD010000008.1 GCA_031257195.1 Treponema sp.
TATCCGCGCCCCGCCGTATCCGGCGGATCGCGGGTTTGGGGTTCGCTTCGCGAACCCCGCCTAAAGCCGTGGTTACCCCGGCGTCCCCGCCGCCCCAAAACGCCCCGCCGGTCCCGGCGGCCGGCCCGCGGGCTCTAGCCGTTGACTTGTAAGCTATAGCTTTTGACCCGCGGTCTATCGCTTCTGGGCCGGCGGCTATAGCTTCTGGGCCGCAGGCTATAGCTTTTAGGCCGCAGGCTATAGCTTTTGAGCCGGCGGCTATAGCTTTTGACCCGCAGGCTATAGCTTTTAGGTCGGCGGCTATAGCTTTTGACCCGCAGGCTATAGCTTTTGGGCCGGCGGCTATAGCTTTTAACTTGTAAGCTATAGCTTTTGACCCGGAAGCTTTAGCTTTTGAGCCAAGGGCTCCAGCTTTTGACTCCCGGGCTATAGCGGTTAAGCCGCCGGGTATGGCGGCGCGGAGCCGCTCCGAAAAGGGTGTACGCTGTCTTTTGTTCCGCGATGGCGCGACGCATAGGAGTAGGATACCGCTGGGGGTGGGTTATGTCAACCGCCTCAAATCCGCCCTCCGTGGCGGATTTGAGGCGGGGAGATTTTGCCAGTGCCAAAAACTCCACACGGTCAAACAGCCGCCATCCTTGGCGGCCCTCCGCGGCGGATTTGGGGCTGGGAGTTTTTGCCTTTGGCAAAAACTCCACCCGTCCGGCTCCGCCGGACGCTTGCTCACAGCGGCATCCTTGCCGCCCATCCTGGCGGATTTTGGACTGGGAGTTTTCGGCTTTGCCGAAAACTCCACCCGTCCGGCTTCGCCGGACGCATTGGTTACAGCGGCATCCATGCCGCCCTTCGGCGCGTCCATGGCGATTTTTGGGCTGGGAGTTTTCGGCTTTGCCGAAAACTCCACCCGTCCGGTTTCACCGGACGCGTTGATTACAGCGGCATCCTTGCCGCCCATCCTGGTGGATTTTGGACTGGGAGTTTTCGGCTTTGCCGAAAACTCCACACGGTCAAACAGCCGCCATCCTTGGCGGCCCTCCGCGGCGGATTTGGGGCTGGGGGTTTTCGGCAAAGCCAATTGCGCCCGTGGCGGCCTCCATACGGCGAAAGGGGTAGTAAACCAGACTTTCGAATAAAGCAAAACCTCAGGTCAGCGCGTTAGTATAGGATGTGGCCTTCCATAGGAGAAGGCGGTATACTTATGAACAGGGAGAAACCAATGAGTACCTTTAGCGAAACCATCACGCTGACCAACGCTGTGGATAGGGGACTTGCCGAGCGGGGGCTTATCTCACGGGCGGAAATTCGCGCCCTTACCTTGGACGCCTGTGTGGATACCGGATCGTGGTTTTTGGTTATCAACGAAGAAGTCCGCGCCGCCCTGGGGCTTAGATTGAAGGGTACGGTACTTTCCGAACTGGCGGATGGTACGACCGCGGAATACGGTATGACCGAGGGAGTGGATGTTCGCTGGAAAGACCGCGAATTTACCCTCCGCGCCCAGTTAATTCCCACGGCGAACGAGGTGTTGTTCGGGGCGGCGCCGATGGAATCACTGGACCTCATGGCGGACCCGGTGGATGAGCGCCTGGTGGGCCGTCATGGAGACCGGGCGGTCTATCGCCTTAAAACCGCCATCCCTGGCGGCCCTCCGCGGCGGCGTGAGGCGGAAACGCGGCGGTAAAAGGGGCCATTGACAAAGGGCCAAGCCCGGCGGAAACTGATCCTACCGTGACCGCCGCTATCCCCCCTTATCTGGAAATCCTCAACCCCGAACAGCGGGAAGCGGTGCTTCACGGGGAGCGCTCCGGCCCGGTAAACCGGGCCCTGCTGATCCTCGCCGGGGCGGGGTCCGGCAAAACCAGGGTGATCACCACCAAGATCGCCTACCTGATCCGGGAACGGGGGGTCGATCCCCGGTCTATCCTGGCGGTAACCTTTACCAACAAGGCCGCCAGGGAAATGGCCGGCCGGGCCCGGCTTATCGACGCGCGGGCGGCGGATGTTATGACCCGGACCTTCCACTCCTTTGGGGCCTGGTTCCTCCGCCGGAACGCCGCCCTGGCGGGGCTGGACCCGGGCTTTGTGATCTACGACGACGATGACGCGGTAACCCTGCTGGGGACGATCCTGGAGGACGCGCCCAAGGCGGAACTCCGGGAAACGGCGGCGCTGATCTCCCGGGCAAAGGACTACCTGCTTTCCCCGGAGGACCCCGAACTGGACCAGATCGATCACCGGCCCGGCTTTAGGAGGACCTTCCGGCTCTACGAGGAACGGCTTACAAAGATCGGCAACGTGGACTTTGGGGACCTGATCAAAAAGCCCCTGGAGGCGCTGCGGAATAACCCGGAGGCGGCCCGGCGGTTCCATGATCGCTTTAGGGTGATCCTGGTGGACGAGTACCAGGATTCCAATATCGCCCAGTTCAGGCTCCTCAGCGAGCTTACGGGGCCGGAAACGTACCTGTGCGTGGTGGGGGACGATGACCAGTCGATCTACCGCTTCCGGGGGGCGGAGGTGAAGAATATCCTCGAGTTCCCGGACCACTTTCCCGGGGTGGATATTATCCGGCTGGAGCGGAACTACCGCTCCCTCGCCCCTATTCTGCGCCTGGCTTCCTCGGTGGTGGATCATAACCAGGGCCGGCTGGGGAAAACCCTCCGGGCCGAGCGGGGAGAGGGGAAGCTGCCTATCCTGGCTTTCCTGCCGGATCAGGACGAGGAGGCGGCCTTCTGCGCGGAACTGATTGAGCGTTCCCTGAAAACCGGGGCTGTTCCCGGTAAGGCCGGCGGGGGAACCGTCCGGTATTCGGACTGGGCCATCCTGTACCGGACCAACGCCCAGTCCCTGGGGTTCGAGACGGAGCTGCTCCGCCGGGGGATTCCCTATAAGGTGGTGGGGTCCCTCAAGTTTTACCAGCGGGAGGAGATCAAGGACGCCCTGGCCCTGCTGGCCCTGCTGGTTAACCCCCGGGACGAGGTGGCCTTCCGGCGGATCATCAACAAGCCCGCCCGGGGGATAGGGGGGGCCGCCCTGGATAAAATACTCGCCGCCGCCTACACGGCGCTTCCCGGCGGGACCCCGCCGCGCCTGGACCTTCTTGACATCGCCCGGGGCCTTCCCCTGTCCGCCAAGGCCCGGGCGGGGGTGGAACGCTTTACCGCCTTCATGGACAGGGCCCGGGGTTTCCTCGCCCCCCTTTCCCCGGAAGGCCCTTCCGGGGACGGGGCGCGGCCTTCCGGAAAAACGCCGCGGCCGCCCGGGAATTCACCGATCCGCTGGGGGGAGGGGCTTTCGGCCTGCGCCGCCTCGCTGATCCTCGACTCGGGGCTGGCGGAGTACCACGGGTCCCAGGACGAGATTAACGGCCGCCAGCGGCTGGGAAATCTCCAGGAACTGGTCAACGCCTCCAGTCTCTACCCCGCCACCCTGGGGGGGCTGGCGGAGTTTATGGAACACATTGAGCTGGATCGTTCCATGGAGGAGGGACGGGACGAAACCGTCCTCGACCCGGTAACGCTGATCACCCTCCATAACACCAAGGGCCTGGAATTTAAACGGGTGATCCTGACGGGCCTTGAACAGGGGATCTTTCCCAGGGACGATAAGGAGGGGGACGACCTTGAGGAAGAGCGGCGGCTCTTCTATGTGGGGGCCACCAGGGCCATGGATGAACTGTACCTTTGTTCCTGCGCCCGCCGCCGCGTTTACGGCCGGACCACTCCTATGCCGCCCTCGCTGTTCCTCCGCGAGGCGGACCGGGCTTCCTTACGGGTCCTGGGCCAGGCCCCCGCCGGTTTTGACGGCGGCCCGGCGGGCGGCGGCGGTCCCGGAAACGGTCCCGGCGGCGGGGGAAGCGGGGCCGGCAAAACCTCCTCCGACGGCCGCTGGACCCTGGGGGAGCGGGTGTTTCACGACGATCAAGGTTATGGGGCGGTGGTACACATCGAGGAAGGCGAGGACGGCCCGGTGATAAAGGTCCATTTTGATAACGGCCGCGAAACCCGTTTTTTAAGCCGCTGCCAGAGCGGAAACTTTGTCAAAATAAGCGGGGAGTAATGTTAGGGGCCCGTAAAGGTTTCGCGCCGCCGGCTCATCTAAGGGGATTGGAAAAGGGCACGCCCCGCCAAGCCGCGGGTTCGCGCCCGTTCCCGGGTTCCTCGTTGAGGGCACGCCCCGCGGGGGCTAACGGGTCCAGCGAAAGGCCCCGTAGCCCACAAAGGAGTCCGGCGGCTTCTCCCCTTCCCCCCGGGCGGCGTCAGCGCTGGTCCCGTAGGCGATAAGCTCCCCCCCGGCCCCGGCGGCCCCTTCCCGGCGTTCCGCCGCGTAACCCATGACCCCCAGGATCGCCCCCGCCGAACAGGCGGATCGTTCCCCCTCCGCCCGGGCCAGAACGGCGGCGGGATCCCCCGCTTCCACGGCGGCGATAAAGCGCCGGTCGTTAACGTTCCTTACCCAGTCCAGGGCCTTTTCCCCGTTTCCCCGGGGGGTAAAACCATAGGTAACCCCATAGTGGGTTAAGTCGGTGGAACCCAGGACCAGAATTTCCCTCCCCAGGGAGGCGGCGGTCCGGGCCAGGGCCTTTCCCGCCTTAAAGGAAGCTTCCTCCGCGGGAAGCCTCAGCCACAGGAGTTTCGCCTGGGGGAAAAAGTACTTAACCATGGGAAGAAGGACCTCCACGGTGTTGTCCCCGGAGCGGTCCGGCGCGCCCCCCAGGGCGTCGAAAAGGGCGTCCCGCAGGGGGGCGTCTATCTCCAGGGGCCCCAGGGGGGTTTCCACGGCGTCCTCCAGGGCAAACAGGGGGGGAATCCCCGGAGGCAAATGCCCCCCCACCACGGCCACCACGGCGCCCGGCCGGGAAGCCAGGCAGCGGCAGGCCCGGGCGGCGATGGCCCCGGAATAATACCACCCCGCGTGGGGGGCCGCCGCGGCCAAAACGGGACCGGGGCTCTCGCTCCCCGCCCCCGGATCGTCCCGGCGGGCTAAAAACGCGGCGATGGCCTCCGGGTCCCGGGGATACCACCCCGGCGGGAGGCGGGATTTTCGTAAAATCACAGGTCTTCCTCTTTCATTCTAGCGAAAAAAAACAAAACCGTATATAATAGGCATGTGAGGAACAAATGAGGAACAAAACTCCCTCCCTTATCGCGTTGATCTGTATCATGGTTTATGTAAGCGCCGTTATCTCCGGGGCGTTCCGGATCTACGCCGGCGTCGACGGCCAGCGAAAAAAGGCGAGGAGGGAACTGGACAGCCTTCAAAGCCTGATCGCCCAGGATGGGGGCGATCTTTCTTCCGGGGCCCTGGGGGAACGGCTCCGCGCCGCCGTCGCGGAATTTCAAGTCCTGGAGGGGATCATCATTACCGGATCCCAGGGTGAGTTGACCTTTGAACGGGAGCGGGGCGGCCTTATCCGGCGGGAAGGGGAAAGTTCCCGGTTCATACCCCGGTTTGGCTACGCCGCCCTCAAGGCCAGGCAGGTAGAGCTGTCCGGCTCCCGGAACGCGGTTATCCACTCGATGATCAACACCATTGACTACGCGTACACAATCCGGGTCCTCAGACAGAGCCTCCTGGCCATATTGGTGGGGCTGCTCCTTTCTTTTCTTAACATGATCCTCAGCGCCACCTCCAGATCGAGAAATCCCCTGGCCGATGATGACGAGGAAGGGGAAGAGAAATGGGAGGCCCCCGCCCCCCGGAAAGCCGCGGCCGCGAAAGCCCCGGTCCCCGCCGGGCTGGCCCCCGGGGGCGCGGCGGAAAGCCCCGGGGATGACTTTGACTCTTTCCTCAAGGATACCTCCGGGGATGATGATTTTGATCTGCCCGGTCTTGATGACGCGTCCTTCCCCGGTTTCGGCGGGGATAAGGCGGAGGCCGCCGGCCCGGCCCAAGACTCCGCCTCTCAAAGCGGCCTGGACCGGGAAAGCCATACCCGGGAAAGGCTCGAGGCGGAACTGCGACGGGCGCCGAAACAGGACCTGGCGGTGCTGATCATGGAATGCGGCGGCGGGGATGAGGAACGGTACAAAAAAATCGCCCGGGAGGCGGCGCGGTTTTTCGCCCCCCGGGACGCCCACTGTTTTGAGCGGGGGGACCGGGGAATATCGGTGATCCTTCCCAAAACGGATTTAACCGCCGGCATGGCCCAGGCGGAGGAATTCCACGGCAGGATCCTCAACGAATACGCCGGGAATTTTCCTTCCCGAAACGATCTTCGGATAGGCATCAGCTCCCGGACCGGCAGAGACGTGGAAGCCGCCCGGCTCCTCCTGGAGGCCGGGAAGGCCCTGGAAAAAACCAAGGGGGAGCCGGGATCGCCCATCATAGCCTTTAAGATCGACCCCAAAAAATACCGAGAATTTATGAAAAAGACCGCGGCGGGTTAAGCCCGGCCCGAAGCCCCTCCCCAGAACAGGAAAGTGTTTTCGCTTAAACCCGGGCTTCCCCGCCGCCGGTTTCCCAAGTCCTGGAGCCGCGCCGGGTTCCCGGCGCTTCCAGGTTAACGGAAATACCCCGGCTCCCGCAAAAGCCGGGAAACGGTCCAGGGGGACAGCGTAAACCCGTAGGGCTTGCCCCCCGCCATGGCGGACCGCGGACCGCCCTCCGGGGCGGGGTCTTCCCCGGCGGCGGAAGGCGGGGGGGGGCCGATTCGCAGGACCAGGGACGAGCCGTCCCCCAGTTCCATCCGGATCTCGTCCGCGGCGGTAAAGTCCCCCGGCGGGACAAAATCCTCCCCCTGGGCTTCCAGGACATCCCGGATCCAGGATTCCACCTTGTCCTTGCCGGCGATGGGTTCGCCGCCCTCAAAGGTCCAGCCGTCGCCGGAGCGGACCACGCGATAGTTCACGTTTCCCTCGGATCCCGCGAAATTCACCCCCACCCGCTGCACGTCGTCCAGGGCGGTCCCGTCAAAGAGCCGCAGATCATACCAGGCGGTCCTTTCCCCGTTCACGTAGGAACTGATCAGCCTGTCCCCGGAACGGAAGACATCTTCCCCGTTTTTCCGCAAAAAAACCTCGTCGCCGGAGGGGTCGTCCTTGCCCACCAGGAGGTCCAGCAGGGGAAGCCCCGGGCCGCCCCGGATAACCAGCCGGGCCGCGCCATCCCCCAGGCCCAGATTCTCGTGGGACGCCGCGGAAGAACCCCGGCGGGGAAAGGCCCCCCGGGCGCTCAGGAGGCGGAAAAGATCATCCACCCGGCCCTGTTTAACGGGAACTTCCAGGGCGCCGCCGCCCGCGCCGTTTTCCCCGCCGGAAGGCGGCAGCGGGGTAACCCAGCGGCCGTTCCGCAGAACCAGGCTCAGCGGCTCGCCGCCGCCCCGGCTTATCTCAACGCTGTCCGCCGCGTCCCGCGCGCCGGGGGGCAGCCAGGTAAAAACCGCGTTCCGGGCGTTCGTCCTGGCGGGATCAAAGAAGAGTGTCAATCCATAGACCAGGGCCAGAACGGCGGCGGCGGCGGCGAGGAGGCTTAGTTTCTTTTTATAGGGCATGTTAGGCATGATCCCTCTCCTTTTGATGTTTCCGCTTTAAGAGGCGGAAGAAGCCAAAGATGATTATCCCCAGGGGTATCAGGAAAACGTTGAGGGTCCGGGAAAAGGCCATAACCCCCTTCCGCCGGTCCTCGTCGGTGATCCGGTCCAGCCGTCTCAAGCCGCCCTGGCGGCTCCTAATCCCCACTATGTCGTCGTCATTGCCCAGCCAGTCCGCCGCCTGGAGGAGGAAGTTCAGGTTCTGCTGACCCTGGGTGTACTGGAGCAGCGGCCCTCCCCCGTCGGAATCGCCGATGACGACGATCCGGGATTCCTTCGCCTCCGCCGGCATACCGGGAAGCTCCTCCCCGCCGGCCTCACCGTCGTTTTCCCGCCGGGGCTTCCCCGCGGCTCTAAACCAGCTGGGAAATTTCCCTTCCAGGGCGGCGGCCAGGACCTTTTGGCCCCGGGTTTCTTCCTCCTCGGCGGTAAATCGCGCGGCCTGGTCCGGCCTGACCACGAATTCCCGGGTCTCCAGCCAGGCTTCCGGGGTGGAGCTGACCAGGACCTCCCCCTTAACCTGGCCATTCTCCGGCGCGGTTAAGGTTAGGGGGCTTACCCAGAAAAGGTCCAGCCCCTCGAATCTCGCGGTCAGGGGGTGGTTTCTGTTCCCCCCCCGCTCCAGGGCGGCTACCCAGGGAGCGTAACGGACCAGCCGGGGCTGCCGGGTAAAGGGGTCCTGGTAGGTAAGGAGAAGGGCCGAGGGATCCAGAACCAGGCTCTGCCCCACCGTAACGCCGTAGGAGGCAATCATCGCCAAAAGGCCCTTGTCATTCATAAGCCGGGCGTCCATGGTGTTAAAAAAGTCCACATTCACGCTTTCCACCGCGAAGAGAACCCGGCCCCCCAGTTGTATGTACCGGTCCACGCGGTACAGGGCCGTCTCATCCAGCTCTTCCACCCCCCCCAGGACAAAAAGGACGGGCAGGGTGTCGGGAATTTCTTCCCCGGGCCGCAGGGGCAGCGCGGAAAAACCCGACTGGACCAGGGCCTGGTTAAGGTAGCCGTAGTATTCCTCCCAGTTTTTCCTGGGTTCCGGGGCGATTATCCCCAGTTCCCGGCGTTTCCCGCTTACCAGGGACCGGATACGGCTGGTTATGTCGTATTCCAGGGTGTCCAGGGAGAAAACCCAGGGTAAAACCTCGTACTTGTCAAGGTACTCGATCACGATCCCCGAAAAAACCAGGGAAAAACTCGCCTCGTCTTGTTCCACGTTTTGAAGCTGCTGGGGAACAAGACCAAACCGCTCCGCCAGGGCCGAATCCTTGCCCGGATCCTTTACCGTCAGCCGGATCTTCCCCCGGGACCGGGCCTCGTATTCCCGGAGCAGGTCCGTAATTTCCGCGGGGGCGGGGTCCAGGGAAAGGAGTTTGCCGGAAAGGAAGTAGGTCATCCGCAGTTCTTCCTCGATCTCGTTCCTGAGGTTCCGGGATACCGGGGACAGGGTGTAGGCCTTGTTCGCCGTCAGGTCCGCCCGGACCCAAAGCCGGCGGCTGAGGAGGAGGAGCAGGGCCATGACGAGCAGGGTGAGCAGGGTGATATGGATATGCTGTTTCCGGGTCATGCTAGGTCCACCTCCGCAGGAGAATCACCCGGGTGTTCAGGAATAGGAAGAGCGCCGTGGTGATCGCGAAAAAAGCCAGGTCCCGGGTATCGATGATTCCCTTGGAAAAGCTGTCAAAATGGAAGGACAGGGAAAAAAAGCTGACCCCCGCCGCCAGCGCCGGGGGCAGGGAAACGGTCATAACGAACTGGTTGATCAGCATGCTAAACAGCAGGACCGCGGCGCTCCCCAAAAAAGCCCCCGCCTGGTTTTTCGACAGGCTTGACAGGAGCAGTCCCAGGGCGGAGGCGGAAGCTCCCATGAGCAGGGCCCCGGCGTATTCCCCCGCCAGCACCCCCAGGTCAAAGCGCCCCAGGGGCATGACGCTCAGGGGCACGGGGAAACTCAAAACCAGGAGCAGAACCACCACCCCCAGGGCGGACAGGAACTTACCCAGCGCCAACTCCCACTCGGAAAAAGGCAGGGTCAAGAGGAGTTCCATACTCCCCAGCTTCCGCTCCTCCGCCCAGGACTTCATGGTGATCATGGGAACCACGATGGTCAGGGCCGCGGGAAAAGCGGCGAAGTAGGGCCGCAGACTCGCCATATTCAGCGTAAAGTAACGCCGCAGGTAGTAGAGCCACACGGAACAAAAAAGGCTGAAGAAAAGACAGATCCCGTAAAAAGCCGGGGAATAGGAAAGGCTTGTCAATTCTTTTTTCGCCAGAATAAGGGACTTGCGGAGATCGATCATGCCGCCGCCTCCCCGCCGCCGGCGTCGTCGCTGGTCAACTTCACAAAAATATCCTCCAGGCTGAGTTTGCGGCGGTTCATGCCGAGGATCTTGAGCCCCTCCGCCACCGCCCAGTCAAAGATCCGTTCCCCCATGTCGTCCCCGCCGGGAATGACGGCGTCCGGGGCCTGCCCCGCGGGCCCGGAGGGGAGGAAGAAACTCACCCGGTAAAGCCCCCCCTCTTCCCGGATTTCGGGAACAAGACCCGGTGTCAACCGGGGGCATTTTTCCCGGACCCCCTCCCCTTTCAGCGTCAGGTCCCAGGTGTCCCCCCCCTTGAGGGTGGCGGCTATTTCCTCCGCCGTACCCTGGGCGGCGATGCGGCCTTCGTGGAGGATCAGCACCCGGGAGCAGACCGCCTCCACCTCCTGCAGAATATGGGTGGAGAGGATCACCGTCTTGCTCTTTCCCAGTTCCTTGATCAGGGAGCGGATCTCTATGATCTGATTTGGGTCCAGCCCCGAGGTAGGCTCGTCGAGGATGAGGATGGGGGGATCGTGGATGATCGCCTGGGCCAGTCCCACCCGCTGTTTGTAACCCTTGGAAAGGGTTTCCACCAGCCGGAACCGCACGGCCTTCAGGCCGCAGTCGGCGAGGCTCTTTTCCAGGGCGGCCTTTTGCTTTTCCGGGGGAACCAGCCGGGCGGCGGCCGCGAAGGAAAGGTACTCCTCCACGGTCATATCCCCGTAGAGGGGGGCGCTTTCCGGCAGGTAACCCGTGCGCCCCTTGACCTCCACGGGATCTTCCTCCACGGAAAAGCCGTCCACCATCACCCTTCCCGAGCTGGGGTAGTGGTACCCCGTTAGGATTTTCATAATCGTGGTCTTTCCCGCCCCGTTGGGGCCCAGGAAACCCAGGACCTGTTCCTTTCCCACCGAAAAGGACACCTCCCGCACAGCCTGAACGGGACCGTAGCTTTTGGTGATGTTCTGCACTTCTATCATTGTGGGAAGAGTATATCCCCGGGAACGATCCTTATCAAGGCCCCCTCCCGCCGCGCGGGCCGGGGGCGGGGAGGTTATAAAAAACGCGAAAAAAACTTGCGTATTGGTAAAACCGATGTTGAATATTGATCCTTTTTGAATAAGAACCAAGTAAATCACCTAATAATTTTTCGTAGGGAGGATGATTTTGGTATGGATTATTATGTAATACGCCTATAAGTTTCTGAACATTATCCCTCAGTCCTGCCATAGCGATTTTTTTCGCGGCCTTTCTCGCTTGAGAGGAATAAACCACGCGGTACATTTTACCATTCTATTTCAGCCGCGCATTCCTCAATTTTCTCTCGCATACCAGAAACAATTGATTCTTTCATTCCCGGTATAGAGTATAGATAGAGCGTTTCCTCAACGGATCGCCACACTTCTTCGGAAACTAACACCGCCGAGGAATTTTTTCCGGCAATGATTATAGGTTCAAAACTGTTTTGAACCTCTTCCAAAACCATGTCTAAATTCTCGCTTGCCCTGGAGACGCTTAGAACAGCCATTTTTCTCTCTAAAAAGTAATCTTAGTGATAAGATGTACCGTAAAAGTCAATTGTCAAGGGAAAACAGTGGTTTCTTCAAATGTTTTATATGGATATATATGAAAAAGTAAAAACCAAACCCGCCGCGCCGGGCCCCGCGGTCAGCGCGCCGGGCCGCCAAGGGTCCGTAGGGCCTCCCCGGTAAGCCGGTAGACGGTCCATTCGTCCAGGGGCCGGGCGCCCCGGCTTTTGTAAAAGGCGATGGAAGGCTCGTTCCAGTCAAGACAGGCCCATTCCAGCCGGCCGCAGTTCCGTTCCGCGGCGACCCGGGCCACCGCGGAAAGCAGAGCCTTGCCATAGCCCCGGCCCCGCAGCGCGGGTTTAACAAAAAGGTCTTCTATGTAGAGGCCGGGCTTTCCCGCGAAGGTTGAAAAGTTGTGAAAAAACAGGGCAAAGCCCGCGGGCTGAAAATCACTTCCCGCCCCCGGCCGGTGATCGCAGAAGATCACCTCCGCCCTTTTTTCCTCAAAGATATAACGCCTCAGCCCCTCTTCCGTGGCCTGAACCTGATCCAGCAGACCCTCATATTCCGCCAAAGCCCGGACAAATTCCAGTACCAGAGGGGCGTCCCGTTCTTCGGCGAAACGCAGGCGGTAGTCCCCGCCCGCCGCGGTTTGTCCGGCGCGATTCATGTCATTCCTCCCTTTCCCAAAGGGCCGCCAGCGCCTCCGGGCTAAGTCCGGGGCTATCCATTACCACCTCATGGCCGCTCCTCAGGTAAAAAAGGCGGGCCTTCACGGGCTTGGCGAAAATATCCTCCACCGCCCTTTGGTAAACCGCGAGCTGCCCCGCGTGGCGGAGGGGGTCCTCGTCCCTGTCGGTCTTAAAGTCTACCACATACACCGCCTCCCCGTCATCAAAGAGAAGATCGATTTTGCCGGAGATGAGGACCCGGTCGGGAGCGGCGCCGGCGGCCCCGGGCAGGTCCACCGCGCTGAGGATGGCGTACTCGGTTTTACGGAAGGAGGCCGCCAAGGCCTTGCGGCCCAGGGGGGCGTTGAAAAAACCCTCCGCCATGGACCGGGCCGCGGCCTCCGTTTCGGCGATCCCCCGCTCGCTTCCTATGAGCGCGGCGTACCGGGGGGGTATCCGCGGCGGCCGCCGGTTAAACAGGTCCTCGATAAAACCGTGGACAATGGTCCCAAAGTCCTCGCTTTTAAGCCCCCCGGGCAAGCCCGCCGTACCGTCCGGCTTTGCCGTGCCGGGCGAAGCCGCCGCGGGGAGGGGGGTGTTTTGTTTTACCTGAAGAGAACTGGCGGCGATAATCCGGGGAACCCGGGGAGGGGGGGAAGGAGGGGGGGCCTCCTCGTACTCCGCCCGGGCCCGGAGGGCCGCTTCTTCCATGGAAAGGGGAGCCGCCCTCCCCTCCCTCCGCCGAGGAATCCCCGGCGGTTCCCCGCCGCCGGGCCCGGGAATCGCCTCGATGGCGTACAGGGGGTTTTCCCCCTCCAGCCGGGGGAGGAGCCGCAGGAAACTCACCGACGCGATATCCTCCCGGGCCCGGTACTGCTCAAACCGCGCGGCGATAAACGCGTCTTCGCTGTCAAAGGAACCGGGGTCCAGCTCCTCCCTTTCCGCCTTGGTTTGTTTGGGGATCGCGGCGGTAACAAAAAGCGCGCTCTCCGCCCTGGTCATGGCCACATAGAAGAGCCGCCGGAGTTCCGCCTGGCTTTTCTTTCTATGTTCCTCTTTTTCAAGGAGGTAAAAATAGTCCCCCGGCCCCTCCAGGGGGAGGAGCTCTTCCGCCGGGGGAAGGTTCAGGGAAAGGCCCCAGGTTTCGGAAAAGAGCGTAAGTTCCCGCTCCAGGCTTGTGTCCTCCCCATGGCCGCAGCCATAGACAAAGACCACGGGGAATTCCAGGCCCTTGCAGCGATGGATCGACATAAGCCGCGCGCCGCTTTCCTCCTCGCCGGGCAGGGCGGAGTCATCGGCTTTCCCCTCCCCCTCCGCTAGGGCCTCCAGGTAATCCAGAAAATCCGTCAGCCCCTTGCCCTGGTCCTCCACGGTCCGGGCGATGGCGTAAAACAGGTCGTAGAGGTCCCCGTAGGCCTGGGAAGAGGAGGACCAAAGGGTCTCATAACGGTAGCCGTAATCGTACCACAGCCTGGTTATCAACGCGCTGACGGGAAGATCCCGGGAAGCTTCCAGGGTTTCCCGGTAGGCCCGCCGCCCTTCCCGGTAACGTTCCCGGTCCTCCGGGGAAAGCTCCCCGTCCAGGGCGGGATCAAAAACACCTTCGCCCTTAAGCGCGCACAGGGCAAAGCCCTCATCGCTTAAACGGACAAAGGGTGAGCGGAGGAGGGCGGCGTAGGCGATCCGGTCGTCGGGGTAGACCAGGAGTTTTAAAAAAACCCGCAGATCGTTTACCGGGGCGTCGCTCAAAAGCCCCGCGGGCCTGTCGGCGCTGAAGGGGACGCCGAGGATCTTAAACTGCCGTTCCAGGGCGTGTTGATGGGTATAACGGCGCTGGAGGACCGCGAAATCGCCGTACCCGCAGGGCCGCTCCCGGTTTTCGCGCCGGTCAAAGATCCGTTCCCCCCCGCCCACCATGGCCTTGATCTTCCGGGCTATGTAGGCCGCCTCGCAATCCGCGGCCTGGGAGGGCTCCAGGCGGCCCGCGTCGAGGAACGCGAAGCGCAGCCGCCGTTCCGCCGGCGCTTCCTCCCCGCCGGGCCCGCCGTATATCCACCGGTAGGAGGCCTCGTAGGGGGCCAGGCCCCCGGTCCCCTCCGGGGGAAACACGCCGGGAAGCGGATCGGGATCGGCGGCGGAACGGTAACCGCCAAAGATCAGGTTAAAAACCCTGATCAGCGAAGGATGGGAACGGTAGTTCCGGTTAAGGCTGAGCCGCCGTTCCGTCCTGTCCAGGAGTTCCCTGAACACCGAAACATCCGCGCCCCGGAAACGATAAATGGACTGTTTCTCGTCCCCCACATAAAACACCCGGGCGGGGTCCGCCAGCAGATCGACCAGGTCCCGCTGCAGGCCGTTATTGTCCTGAAACTCGTCGATCATGATGGCCTTAAACGAACGCCGGTACATTTCCCGAATGTCCCCATGCAGGCGCAGGCTGTCCACCGCCAGGTGGGCTACATCGGTAAAGGTCAAAATTCCCGCTTCCCGTTTTTTTTGATTGAGCAGGGCCTGGTATTCTTCTATCAGGGGAAAAACGGCCCTCACCAGATCCCATCGCGAAGCGAGGCCCGCCAGGGCTTCCAGCTTTTCGTAAAGATCGTTTTTAAGTTCGCCGACGCTGTCCTTAACGGCCATCACCTCGGCGTCATCATTTTTGTACACCGTGGTTTTAAGGCTCCGCAGTTCCGCGAGGAAGGCGATATACCGGGCCAGGGCCTCCCGCGAAGACCGCGCCTGAACCGGCGGCGCGGCCCCGGGCGGGCCGGCGCTTTCCCCGCCCTCAAGCAGGGCTTCTATGGCGGGGGCCTCCACCTCATGGGAAAGGACCCGGCTAAGCCGCCCGGCGAAGGCGCTGTCCTGGGGGATCGTCTTTTCCCGGATACCGGCGATCAGCCCCGCCGCCCGGCGGCTAAGCTCGTTCCACCGTTTCCGCGCCTCCTCCCGCTGGACCCGCTCAAGGGCCTTAAAATCCAGGGGCCGGGAAAGGGGACTGTGATCCAGCAGGGGCTCGACAAAAAGCTTGTCCGCCGTGACGCGTATCTTCTTTTCCGCGATAAGCCCCCGCAGGGCGGGATCGTCCCGCTTGTCCAGCACAAAACGCAGGGCCAGGGAACGGGCCATTTCCCGGATTCGCGCGTCGCCGCTGGTAAAGTCCGGGCTTACGCCAAAACGGCGGCAGGCCGCCCGGGCCACGGCGGCGCTGAAGGAATCCAGGGTCTGGATCCGGGCCTGGTGAAAATTCTCCACCGCCCTCCGGGCGTGGTGATTTTCCTGGGCGTACCGGGAAAGAAGCTCGTAGATGCGGCTGTACATTTCGTTGGCCGCCTTGTTGGTAAAAGTGATGGTAAGAATTTCCCCCACCTCGCAGCGGCCCGACATGATAAGCCAGCCGTAACGGGCCGCCAGCACCCTGGTCTTTCCCGCCCCGGCCCCGGCGCTGACCGCGGCGCTGGTTTCCACCACGGCGGCCTCCCGCTGTTCCCGGTCCAGGGCGTCGATAAAAGGAAACGTTTCGGCGCTCACGGGAACACTATTCCGCGCCGGGGCGCGGCCCTGGTCCCGTTTCCCCGGGGCCTATAAAAAGCCGCAGCCGTATATCCTGATCGTGGTCGCCAAACCCCTTGCCGAAAATGTTGATTCCGCCGGTATGTTTGGCGTCTTCCGCGATCCCTATCCGCACTTTTATCGAGTGATGATCGTTCAGGTGAAGGTCCTCCAGGCCCACCGGCGAAACCCGCCGCCGGTCGATAAACGTCCCCTCCCCGGTTACCTCCCAGGTGGTCAAGAGGCCGTACTGGGAGCCTTCCAGTTTCCAGAAAGCGGGGGTGAACTTGCCCCGGCGGTCGCCAAAATCGCCGGGGGAAGTCCACACGCCGATTTCCCTCTCGTTGATCCATATCGAAATATCGGAACGCCATTCTTTGCTGGTACCCGGCACTTCGGAACTCATCTCCATGGAAAGCTCCAGCCGTTTAACGGCGCCCTTCCCCAGCTGCAGGGCGTTGTTGGGGAATTTGTATTCCACATAGCCCCGCTCGAACCAGACCAGGGCGGCCTTGGTACGGTCCGGGGAAAAGAACGTTCCCGGCACGTCCAGAAAGCCGATAATGCCGTCCCTGCTGCACAGCCCGCAGGGGGTGGAAATCTCGTAGGAGGTAAAAAGCCCCACGGGCATTTCCACCTCGATGGGGTTGTCGTTCCCGGGCAGCGGGGGCGGGTTAAAGGTAACCAGCAATTCCTTGTAGCGGGCGGCGCAAATCTTCTGCCCCCCCTGCACCCCGTTGGCGGTATGGCTGTCGATAAGGCCGGCGCTCTCCAGGGCGAGGACGCCGGTGGTGGCGGTCGACTGGGGGATATTCAGCCGCCGGGCTATATCCGTAACGTTCAGTTCCTGATTTTGCAGAAGCTCCAGAATCCGCAGGCGGGCCTCGGCCCCGAGTACCCTCAAAATTTTACTGTCCCGGGAAGAATCGACAACCAGGGCGCGGGGCTTTTGTTCCATATACCTCAAGAGGATATATGATTATCCCCCCGCTGTCCATGGTTCGCGGCCCCGCGGCGGAGGGGCAAATCCGTTTTCCATTTATCCCCCGCCGGATGGGGACAATAACTTCGCGCCGGACGCGCCCGGAACAACACAAAGCAGCCGCAGTATGCGCACAAAACATTTTCCCGCAGGGCGTCGCATTTTTCACAAACATCAAGCCGCGCCTGACGGACCCCTTCCGCCGCGAGGGAAGCGGCCGCGGGAAGGCCCGCCGCCAGGGCCGCGAGTTTCTCCGG
>JAIRPD010000064.1 GCA_031257195.1 Treponema sp.
GCCGCCGCCGGATATGCCGCCTTTGTCTTTTCACCTGCCGCCGTCAAGTCCCACCCGGATGACTGGCTTTCCCAGGGGAACGCGGCCGGTACCGGGCCCTACACAATAAAAAGTTTCAAGATGGGGGAAGAGGTGATCCTCCAGGCTTTTGAGGGTTACTGGGGCGGCTGGGAGGGAAACCACGCCCGGACGGCGTATATTAAAAAGGTGCCGGAAAACGCCAGCCGCCGGCAGTTGATTGAAAAGGGAGAGGCCACTTTTATCTACAGTTTGACGCCGGAAGATCATGCCGCCCTGCGGGCCAATCCGGATATTACCGTAACCCAGTCCAAGTCCTTCCAGAACTTGATCCTGTTTTTTAACAACAAAAAGCCCCCTTTGGATAATCCCCTGGTACGTCAGGCGTTGTCCTACGCCTTTCCCTACACCGACATAGTAAAATACGTCGTGGGCGGCGAAGGATCGCAAAGCCGGGGAATTATACCTGACGGCCTTTGGGGCCACGGAAACGACGTTTTCCAGTACAGCTACGATCTGGATAAGGCCCGGGCCCTGCTGGCCCAGGCGGGGTATCCTTCGGGAGGGTTCAGTCTTCTGGTTACGTACATGTCCGGGGACGAAGGGGAACGGCGTTCCCTGGAGCTTTATAAATCCGAACTTGAGAAGATCGGCGTAAACCTGGAAATTCGGGCCATGCTCTGGGATAATCAGTGGGAATACGCCAAACAGGATCCCGCGAGCGCCCAGGACATTCTTGTCATGTATTGGTGGCCCGATTTCGCCAGTCCCTATTCATGGCTTTTTAACCTCTACCACAGCGAAGAGGATGTTATGTTCAACCTGGGATACTACAGCAATCCGCGGTATGACGCCCTCATTGATGAAGGCAACATCGCCAGTGGTGTCGATCGAGCCCAGGGTGAGCGGATGTTTATTGAAGCCCAGAAACTCCTGATGAACGACGCCGTTACGATACCCATGTATGACTTGCGGTATGTGCGGATATACCGGAACAATTTCAAGGGATACCGGGACAACCCCGTATATCCTAACGTGGTCTTTTTTTACAACACCTGGATCGAGTAATTCATTCTTGCGGCGGGCTTGTTGATGGGACACTTTGTCGTTAAACGGATACTTCTGGGTATCCTGGTTTTGTTAGGGGTCATCACCATCACCTTTCTTTTGACAAGGGTGATTCCTTCGGACCCGGCGGCCCGCTGGGTGGGGGCCAGGGCCACGGCGGAACAGGTGGTTCAGGCGCGGCGGGATCTGGGGCTGGACAAACCCATACTGGTTCAATACGGTATCTACCTGCGGAACCTCCTCAAGGGAGACCTGGGGCGTTCGATCCGTTCCCATCAGCCTATAACGAGGGAACTGGCCAGTTATCTCCCCGCCACCCTGGAACTAGTGCTGATCTCTACGTTTGCGGCCATCCTCCTGGGGATACCGCTGGGGGTCCTGTCGGCAAAGCGCAAGGACAAGTGGCTGGATCACCTGTGCCGTATTTTTTCCGTGGGGGCGGTAAGTCTCCCCACATTCTGGGTAGGGATGTTTCTCCAGTTTATTTTTTACGGTATTCTGGGAATTCTGCCTTTGGGGGATCAACTTTCGTTTGAGACAGGGATGTTTTATGACATCCCCCGTATAACAGGCTTTCTTACGATAGATTGCCTTGTTACCGGTAACTTTTACGTACTCAAAGACGCCCTGGTTCATCTGGTCCTGCCGGGGATCACCATAGCCCTTTACCCCATCGGCCTCGTGGCCCGGATGACCCGCTCGGCGCTGCTGGAAATTCTTAACGAGGATTACATCGCCGCCGCCCGCTCCTACTCAATTCCGGAACGGAAGGTTCTTTGGTCTTACGCCCTCAAAAATTCCCTGGGGCCTACCGCCACGGTAATCACCCTGTCCATCGGTTATACGCTGGTAACAACGTTTTTGATAGAGGCGATCTTCAATTGGCCGGGAATTGGCTCTTACATTTCCGGCGCGGTAGTTACCATGGATTACCCCGCCATCATGGGGGTAACGATTTTTTCCACCGTTACTTACGTGATCCTTAACATGGCGGCGGACATTATCGTCGCCCTGGACCCGCGGGTACGGGTATAACGCGGCTAGAGGGGACGGCGGTGAAAGAAACGGCGGCAAAGAAAAGCTTTTGGGCGGTTTTTGAAAACGCTGGTTTAGGGAAAACCTGGGCTTCCCGCCTCCGGGAATGGCGCTTTGGCTTTTATCTTCTCTGGCGGAATACGCTTACCCGGGTTTCGCTGATCATCGTGATCCTCCTGATTCTGACGGCAATCTTCGCTCCCTATATCGTGCCCTATCCCAGCCACGCGATCAGCGCCACAGACCCGGCCAACAGCCTGCTTCCTCCCAGCGCGGAGCACTTCTTTGGTACCGACGAACAGGGCCGGGACGTATTCAGCCGGGTGCTGTACGGCAGCCGGATCTCCCTGCAAACGGCGCTGCTGGCGGTTGGTCTGGCGCTGATTATCGGCATACCCCTGGGAGCCGTTGCCGGGGCGCTGGGCGGCGCGGCGGACGAGATTATCATGCGGATCACCGACATTTTCCTGAGTTTCCCGCCGTTGCTGTTGTCCATCGCTATTGCCGCCCTTTTGGGTCCGAACTTGCGAAACGCCATGCTGGCTATTGCCCTGGCCTGGTGGCCGTGGTATACCCGGCTTATCCGGGGGCAGGCGGTATCAATCAAAGAACGGCAATTTGTCCGGGCGGCCAACGCCATAGGGGCCTCGCCGGCGGCGATCATCTTTCGGCATATCATTCCCAACTGCATAGCCCCGGTAATTGTTCAGGCCTCCATGGACATTGGGGGGACAATTCTTACAATCAGTTCGCTGAGTTTTCTTGGTCTGGGGGCGCAGGCGCCGGCCCCGGAATGGGGTCTGATGATCAACACCAGCCGGAACTATATACTTAACGCCTGGTGGTACAGCATTTTTCCCGGCCTGGCGATTTTTATCACCGTGCTGGTGTTTAATCTGCTGGGGGACGGAATCCGGGAGATTTTGGACCCCAAGACCAGGAAAGTGTAGGAATGGCGTGAAAACCGGTTCAAGCGGATACTTCAGTATCGAAAACCTCAATGTGGGTTTTAAAATTTTTGAGGGTGAAAAAAAGGCCCTCTCCATAGAATCACTCTCCATCCAAAAGGGAGAGGCGTACGGCCTGGTGGGTGAGTCCGGGGCGGGCAAAACTGTGCTGGCCCAGACGATTCTGCGGCTGCTTCCCTGTCCGCCCTGTATTATCGGGAAGGAAAGCAAAATCAACTTTGACGGGGAAAATCTTCTGGCCCTGGACGAAAAGGACATGCGCCGCCGGATTCGCGGCAAAAAGATCGCCATGATTTTCCAGGACCCCATGTCCACCCTAAACCCGGTTTTCACCGTGGGAGAACAGCTTACCGGCGTGTTCCTTCGCCACCGCGCGGCAGGCAGGCGGGCGGCGGCCAAAGGAGTGGCGGAAATGCTGGAACGGGTCCGGCTTCCCGACGCTGAACGGCTGATGAAAAAATATCCCCACGAACTGTCCGGCGGCCAGCGGCAGCGGGTAATCATCGCCGCCGCCCTCTCCTGCGGGGCGGAATTTCTTATCGCCGACGAACCTACCCGGAACCTGGACGTAACAATCCAGGCGGGGATACTGGAGATCATCTCCGATCTCAGGCGGGAACTGGGGATTACAGTACTCTTTATCGCCAACAACATGGGCCTGGTTTCGGTATGCTGCGACAAAGTGGCGGTTTTAAAAGAGGGGGCCGCCATCGAATCCGGTCCTGTCCGGGAAGTGATCGACCGTCCCAAAAGCGATTATACCCGGCTCCTCCTTAAATCACTGCCGGATAAACCGGTTCCGGCGGATCCGGGAGAGCGCAAAACCCTCTTCATCGTAAAGGACCTGAAAAAGTACTTCCCCGTGTGGAAAGGCCATTTCAGAAGGGAAGCGAAACAGATCAAGGCAGTGGACGGCGTAAGCCTTGAGATTCGCGCCGGGGATACCCTGGGTATCGTGGGGGAATCGGGCTGCGGCAAAACCACATTGATCAACGTGCTGCTCAACCTGGACAGCCCCACGGCGGGGGAGGCGGAGTTTGAAGGGCTTAACCTGTACCGGCTTTCCAAAAGCCGGATGCGTTCCATGCGGCGCCATATCCAGGTGGTTTTTCAGGACCCTTTCTGGTCTCTTAACCCCCGCATGTTGATCCGGGATATAATCGGTGAACCCCTCAAGGTTCACGCCCGGCTTTCCGCCGGGGACTATAACCGCAAAGCGGCGGAACTGCTGGAACTGGTGGGACTTCCCCCCGAAGCGGCCTACCGCTTTCCCCACGAATTTTCAGGCGGCCAGCGCCAGCGGGTGGCTATCGCGCGGGCCCTGGCTCTGGAGGCGCGTTTTATCGTTCTGGACGAGCCTACTTCTTCTATCGACGTGGTTTCACAGGCCCAGATACTCGCCCTGCTGGAAGACTTAAAACGCCGTTATAACCTTACCTACGTGATTATCTCCCATGACTTGAGTGTGGTACACTTTATGTCCACGGAGATTATCGTTATGTATTTGGGGAAAATCGTCGAATCCGGCCCGGCGGAGGCGGTTTTTGTTAATCCGTTGCATCCCTATACCCAGGCCCTGATGGGGGCTATCCCCCGGCTGGACATGAAGGGTCTGGAAGACCTGCGGATTATCGAAGGCGGCGTCCCCAGCGCCATCGACATTCCTCCGGGCTGCCGTTTTCATACCCGCTGTCCCCGGGCCGGTGAACGCTGCCGCCGGGAAGAACCGGCCCTGGAAGACCGCGGCGGCCGCGTCCGGGTAGCGTGTTTTGAAGGAGTTTAATTATGACGCTTAACGAACAGGATATTCTTCGCGTTATCAAGGGAGCCGCGCTTCTGGCAAGCGGCGGCGGCGGGTCGGTAACCGATGGATTGGATTTACTGGCAAACTACAAAAAACGATACCCCGGAAAACGTATCCAGGTCGAACTGATCGATACATCAGACATGGCTGACGCCGCCTGCGCGGTAGTGATAGCGGGGATGGGCGCGCCGACAAAGGGCGCTCACAAAGATTTTACCCTTTGCGCCGGGGCTTCTTATGATGAAATCGGCAGGATTGCGGTCCGGGAAGGGAAGCGTATCGGCTACACCATGCCCATTGAAATGGGCGGATTTAACACTATCGCGCCCATGCTTGTTTCTCTTGCCCGGAACTATCCTGTTATCGACGCCGACGGCGCAGGCCGGGCAGTTCCCGGCCTGGATACGGTGCTGGTTCATGTAAACGGCTATGAAACTTCCCCGCTGGCTCTGGCGGATGAACATAATAACAGGGTAGAAATCATTATGGCGGATCCGCGAGACGCCGCCGGCGCGCAGAAAATCGCCGCGCCCATCGCCAACGGTTATTTTGACGGCAACGCTGGGATCGCCGGATGGATGCTGAACCGTTCGCAGATAGAGGACGCTCTTCCCCTCGGAACGATCACCCTGGCCGGAAAAATCGGCCTTCTTATAGAAAAAGCCAAAACCGGCGGCGCGGGGCTGGAAGACATCTTTGGGATGATCAACGGGCTGGACGGAATTGAGGCGTGCGCGCTTACCACGGCAACAAAAATCATCGGTTACACGCCAAACGTAAATCCGGATTTTGATAACGGTTATTATTACATCGGCAGCAGCCCGGCGGCCCCTCAATTTAAAATCGCCTAT
>JAIRPD010000011.1 GCA_031257195.1 Treponema sp.
ATTATCACGATTAATTCAGATGACAGCCACCTGGACTTTTATCAACGGCGCAGGATTAATTCCTTCGCGTATATGAACGCCGCCCGAAACAAGCTGCTGCTGATAACGAATGAGCAGCCGAGTACCCAGGGGTACGTCCAGACAGGACCCACCCCGGACAGGCTTACCCTGGTGTTGAACAAAGAGTAACGCCGGCCCGGCGGGCCGCCGTCAAGGGCCGTTCCCAAAGCGCCGATACTCAAAACGATGCGAGCCATGACGGTTTTATACGGCGGGGCCCTTACGCCCGAGGCTTTCCGGCCGGTTTTTGGGGGGCGGGACGCCTTTTCTTTGGCCCTGGAACGGGCCGCGGCTTTTCCCGGCAGCGAGAAAACCCTGCTGCTGCTCAGCGGCGGTTCCCCCGGGGAGGGGTTCTTTTTGGGGGAACGGGACCTTTTACCGGCGCCGCCGGCGGGGGTCCTGAGCCGGGCCCGCTGGACGGTGGGGGAACTCCTCCGGGTCCTGTCGGAGGAAAGCGCGGGGTACGATTTCGCCTACTACGCCTGGGCGGACGCCCCCTTCATGGACCCGGACCTGGCGGGGAAGATCGCCGCCCGGCACACCAGGTTCGCCGCCGAATACTCCTACGCCGACGGCTGGCCCTACGGCCTGGGGCCGGAGCTGATCACCGGTGAGGCCGCGGGGGTCCTTCACAAGATAGCCGCCGGGGACGCCAAGGACGCTGCCGGGGAAGGGCCGGTGGGGCGGGACTCGCTTTTCGCGGCGCTGCAAAAGGACATCAATTCCTTTGACATCGAAACGGAAATCTCCCCGGTGGACCTCCGCTTTCAACGGCTTTCCCTTACCGCCGACACCCGGCGGAATGTTCTGCTGCTGGAACGGTTTTTCCAGGCCGGGGTCCTTGATCCCGCGGGGAACGCCGCGGCGGCGGTGGAGCGGATTGTCGCCGGCCGGCTCGCGGATACGCGGACCCTGCCGGCGTACTTTCCCATCCAGGTTTCCGGTCCCTGTCCGGGCGGCGCCGGGGGGCCCGGCGGCGGCGCTTGTCCTTACTGTCCCTATCCCCTCTTTGGGGGGAAGGTAACGGAACGAAAGGATTTTATGGACCCCGGGGATTTTAAGAAACTCCTCGCCAAAGTGGAAGATTTTGCCGGGGACGCGGTAATCGGCCTTTCCCTTTGGGGCGAGCTGGCCCTGCATCCCCGGCGGACGGAACTGATTGAGGCGGCGCTGGAACGGCCCGCTTTTTCCCTGGTCATCGAAACTTCCGGCCTGGGCTGGGCCGCCGCCGGTCCGGCGGCGCTTCAGGCGGAACTGGACCGTTACGCCCCCTGGGCCGCCTCCCCGGTCCGGCCCGGCGGTTTTCCCGCCCTGTCGTGGATTGTGTCCCTGGGTCCCGGGGACCTGCCCCCGGGCGCGCCGGCGGTGGATTCACCCGGGGGGGGCGTTCCTTTGGCGGGAACCGCCGGGCCAAGCGAGGCGGTCCGTTTCGCGGCCGCCCTGCTTTCCCGCTTTCCCCGGCCGCCGGGGATGGAGGACCTGGTTTATGTGGAAACCCCCCGGACCGCGGGGGAGGAGGACGCCATTGAGCGCTTCTACCGGGCCTGGAAGGCCTACGGCCAGGGGGGCGTGGAACGCGCCGGGTCCCGCGGGGGTGGGGCGCCGGGGATCATCATCCAAAAGTACGATGATTTTTGCGGCCTCCTTCCCCATAAACGGACGGTGGATCTTTCCCCGGTGGAGCGGCGGCCCTGCTGGCATATCGCCCGGGATTTTCCGGTCCTTATCGACGGGACGGTCCCGGTCTGCCGGGAGGATGTGGGGGGCCGTATGAGCGGTTCCCCGGCGGCGCCGAGGGGGCTGGGTAACGCCTTGAAGGAAGACCTGGAGACCATCTGGAAACGGGGGGAGGAAAGGTACGATTCGCAGGGTAAAAAACAGTACCGGGACCTTTGCGCGGTTTGTGATGAGTACTATACCTACAACTTTTAGTTCCCTCTGGAAGGGAACGCTGCCCCCCTATACCGCCGTGGGCGGAACCGGGCGGGCCGCCTCCACGGGGCTTTCGGCGGTTCTCCTTAACCGGGGGGGGCGTTATCCCCGGCGGACCCTCTTTCAGAAGCTGGAAACGGCGGGGTTTGACTATATCCTTTCCCTGGAGGGGCCCCAGGAACGGTACGACCTGGAGGATCTTTCCGGCCGTTTCCCCTTTGTCCGGTTTATTCTTTTAAAGGAGACGATCAGCGCCGGAGAGGCGGTGAACCTCGCCGCGGCGGAGTTGTCCAGTCCGCTTTTTTTTGTCCTCTGGAACGATCACCGGCTTTTTGACGGCCTGGGCGCGGCCCGGATCGCCGAGCTTTTTACCGGCAAACGGCTTTGTACCGCGCCGGTGGTCCAGAATTCCCGGTTCGAGACGCTTCCTACCCTGACATCCCCGGTGTTTTACCGGGGTTCGATCAAGACCATCCCGGAAATTCCAGACCGGGAAAACCAGGTTACCCTTTTCCCCTACGACTGGCTGGGGGTCTATGACCGGGAACGGTTTATCCGCCTGGGGGGATTCGACCGGGCCATCCCCCATCCCCATTGGCAGCTTATGGATTTCGGTTTCCGTTCCTGCCTGTGGGGGGAAGAGATCCGTTCCACCCAGGTAATCCGGCTTATCCACGACGGGCCCCCACCCCCGGTGGAGGGTCCATCGGAAGACTCCTACCGTCTCTTTTACCTGAAGAACCTCGCCCCGGTGTTCCGCCTGGACCACGCCCACATACCTCTGCGCCGTTTTCCCGGCCACCTGGCCCGGACCGGCTGGGACCTCCTTACCGCCGGGGTTGAATTTTTCCGGGAACGCCGCTGGGTCCAGGAGAACAGGAGCCGTTTCCGCCGGGACGCCCGGGAGGTAACGGACCTTTGGGAGCATGAGCCCCGGTCTGGGGAAGTCCCGGGAGAAGGCCCATGACCGCCCTGATCCTCCAGGGACGGATGGATTCCTCCCGGCTTCCGGGGAAGAGCCTTCTTCCCCTGGGGGGGGAGCCGCTGATCTACCGGGTAATGGAAGCCCTCGCCTCCGTTCCCTGGGATCTCCAGGTCCTGGCCTGTCCCGATGACTGCGGGGACCTCTTCCGGCCCCTGGCCGCCCGGGCGGGGTTTGAGCTGTTTACCGGCCCCAAGGATGATGTGCTGGCCCGGTACTGCGGGGCGATCCGCCGCCACAAGCCGGACCGGGTTGTCCGGGCCACGGGGGATAATCCTTTTGTCTTCGCCGACGCCGCCGCCCTTCTGGCGGAGGAGGCCGTCGCCCTGGGGGCGGATTATGGCGGTTACGCCGGGCTTCCCCTGGGGGCGGGGGTGGAAGCCCTCGGCGTCGAGGCCCTGCTCCGGGCGGAAAGGGAGGCCTCGCGGCCCGAGGAGCGGGAGCATGTGTCCCCCTACCTGTACGCCCATCCCGAACGGTTCCTCCTCCATCGTCCCCTGGCTCCTCCCCCCTGGCGGGATCCCTCCCTCCGGCTTACGGTGGACACGGCGGAGGATTACCGCCGGGCCCAGGAACTTTACCGGGTCCTCAGCCCGCCGGGGGACGCCGCCTCCCCGGTAAAGATGGACCCCCCGGTAACGCTGGACGGTCCGGCCCGGCGTTACCGGGGGGCGGTTATACGGGAAGCGGCGGGGGAAAACGCCGCCCCGGGAGCCCTCCTATGAACGAGGCCGTTTCCCCCGGTCCGGTGTCCATCCTGGCGGTTCCCGCCTGGGAAAAGGGCCGGGGAGGGGGGCACCTTAACCGTTCCATTACCGTGGTTCGTTCCATCCGTTCCGCCGGGGGCGGGTCCTGGCTTTATCTGCCCCCCGCCGCCCTTCGGGATGATGACGGCGGTGTTTCCGGGTTACCGGCGAGGAATTTCACGGACCTCCTGGTCGGCGAGGAAGAACTTACCCTCCGGCCCTGGTCCCTCATTGTCCTGGACCGGTTCCGGTGTCCCCCGGAGGAGTTACGGCGCTGGATCGCCCTGGGGCCGGTTCTGGGGATAGACGAGGGCCTTTCCCGGTCCGGCTGTGATTTCCTTATCGATCTGCTTCCCGGCCTGTCCTATAAACGGGGGATTTTTCCCGGCGAGGAAGCGCCCAATCTTCTGGCGCCTTCCCTGCTGCCCCTGCCCCGGCGGCGGCGGCCTTCTTTTTTTACCGCCGTTCCCTCTGGAACGATTTCCGCCGGTTCCGCCGTTCCCCCTTCCGCCCCCAGGGTCCTGATCAGCTTTGGGGCCGAGGATCCCGCGGACCTTAGCGTGGAAGCGGCCCTGGCTTTGGCGGGGCGGTTTTCCCTTACCGTGGTCCTGGGAGAACGCCGGCGGAACAATGGGGAAGACCGGAAAACCCTGGAAAAGATGGGCTGCCGGGTTATTCTTTCCCCCGCCTTCCCCAACGGCGAGCCCCTTAAGGAGACCCTGGCGGACTACGACGCGGCGCTTACCCACTTTGGGCTCACCGCCTTCGAGGCCCTCCGCGCCAGGACGCCGGCGCTGCTCCTTAATCCCGGTCCGTACCACGAAAAACTGAGCCGCCGGGCGGGACTGGTTTCCGCCGGTCAGGGCAGGCGGGGGTTGGCCAATCTTCTTCCCCTGCTTTTGGATTCACGAAAACTCGCGGAACAAAGTGAAAGGGCCGCCCGCCGTTGGGGCCTGGAAGGGGAGGACCGGGACCGGACAAACGGTTCTCCCAAGGCGAGCCAGGATTTGGCGGCCCTGTTGATGGAATCCTCCCCCAGGGTCCACCGGTTCTGCCCCCTCTGCGGCGGGGCCGCCGATCCGGCCCGCCCCCACCGGGTTTTGGGCCGATTTCCCGGCAGGACCTACCGGCGCTGTTCCTGCGGCGCCCTGTACATGGACCGGCTTAGCCCCCCTCCGGTGGAGTACAACCGGGACTACTTTTTTTCCGCGTACCAAAAACAGTACGGAAAAACCTATCTGGAGGACTTTCCCCAGCTTAAAAAAACCGGGGCCCGGCGGCTTGAGTGTATCCGGGCCCTCCTGGCCCGGGAAAATACCGGGAAAAACGCGCCCGCCCGGCGGCCTCCCAAGCCCCGGCTTTTGGACATAGGCTGCGCTTACGGTCCCTTCCTGGCCGCCGCCCGGGAGGGGGGCTTTGATCCCCAGGGCCAGGACCCGGTCCTGGAGGCGGTAACCTACGTTCGGGAAACGCTGGGTTTAAAGGCCCGGCGGGGTTTTTTCCCCAGGGATTTGCCCGGGGACCTTTCCCTTTCCCCCCCGGGACGGGGGGGAAAGGGGCCTCAATTTGACGCGGTTACCCTTTGGTACGTGATAGAGCATTTTGAGGAGCCGGGGGAGGCCCTTAAAGCCCTGAACGGCCTCCTTAAAACTGGGGGGGTGCTGGCCTTTTCTACCCCCTCCTTCGCCGGCGTTTCCCGCAGAAAGTCTCCCCAGGCTTTTCTGGAAAAAAGTCCCGGGGATCATTGGACGATATGGGATCCCCCCGGCTGCGCGGGAATTCTGGCCCGGTACGGATTTACCGTTAAAAAACTGGTTTTTACCGGCCATCACCCCGAACGGTTTCCCCTGGCCGGTCCCCTCCTAAAGCCGGGACCGGATTCGGCGTCCCCCCGGAGGGGCGCGGCGTACCGTCTCCTGACCATCCTGAGCGGCCTTTTTCGCCTGGGGGATACTTTTGAGGTGTACGCGTTAAAAACAAGGGACCTTTCCGCCGAAGATCCGGTAAAAAAGGCCGGAGGCGTCCGGCGGGAGGTATCCATGGGAGGGATCCATGATTGAGGGAAAGAAGCGGGTATTGATCCTCGGGGCGGGGATCATGCAGGGCCCCGCCATTAGACGGGCCAGAAAAATGGGCCTGGAAACGGTGGTGATCGACGCCGATCCCCAGGCCCCCCTGGCCGCCGAGGCGGATCGTTTTGAGCCCATCGACTTGAAGGACATCCATAGGATAGAAGAATTGGCCTGGCGCCTCAAAACAGAGGGGGGGCTGGATGGGATCATAACCGCGGGAACCGATTTTTCCGCCTCCGTGGCCTGGGTGGCGGAAAGGCTTGGCCTGCCGGGAATTCCCTACCAAACCGCCCTGGACGCCTCGGACAAGGAAAGGATGCGCCGCCGTTTCAAAGAGGCGGGGCTTCCTTCCCCGGCTTTTACCATCTTTACCGCCCCGCCCGGAGGCGGATCTTCCCCCGCCGGGGCGCTTCCATTTCCCTATCCGGTGGTGGTAAAGCCCGTGGACAATATGGGGGCCCGGGGCTGCCGCCGGGTGGACAATCCGGCGGAACTTGAGGAGGCGGTGGGGGCGGCCCTTGTCTTTTCCCGGTCCCGCCGGGTAATTGTGGAGGAGTACATGGAGGGGCCTGAATTTTCCGTGGACGCCGTGGTGTACCAGGGTAAAATAACGATCTGCGGCCTCGCGGACCGGCACATCTTCTTTCCCCCCTATTTTATCGAGATGGGCCATACCATGCCCACAAACATCCCCCAAAAGGACCAGGACGCCCTGATCGGCCTGTTTATCCGGGGTGTCCGGGCCCTGGGTATAGACAATGGGGCCGCCAAGGGGGACATAAAACTCAGCCCCCGGGGACCGATGATAGGGGAAATCGCCGCCCGGCTTTCCGGGGGTTACATGTCCGGCTGGACCTATCCTTACGCCTCCGGGGTGGACCCCGCCGGGGGCGCCCTTCGCGCCGCCCTGGGGCTGCCCCCGGAGGGGCTGGAAATTACCCGGACCTGGACCAGCGCCGAACGGGCCTTTATCTCCATCCCCGGCGCGGTCCGTTCCATAGAGGGCCTGGAAAGGGCCCGGAATACGCCGGGGGTAAAGGACCTTTTCCTCCGGGCCGCGCCGGGGGGGCGGGTTTCCTTTCCGGAAAACAACGTCTCCAAGGCGGGGAACATTATCTCCGCCGCCCCGGACCGGGAAAGCGCCGTCCGGGCCGCGGAGGACGCCGCCCGGGCGGTACTGATCCGCCTGGCCGCCCCGGACCGGGAAACGGAGGCTTTTCTCGCGGGTCCCCCCGGTCCCGGGGCGTCCGCTTTCCCGCCCCCGGCCTACGCGCTGGACGCCGGTTTGGCGGCCCGGCTGGAAAGGGCGGCGGATCCTTTTGCCGCCTTTATGGACTTTCCCTGCCGGGATTACCTAGGCCGGACCCCCGGGGAGGGCCTGGAGGCGGCCCTGAAACTCACCGGCCTAATCCCCGGCACGGGGGAGTTTCGCGACCTCACCGCCGGCCCCGGGTTTCTTCGGGCCCTGATCCGGGGGGGGTATCAGGGGGCGGCGTACCACATAGATCGCGCGAGGGGGGGGGGGTAAATAACGCCGATACTATACTATAGGTGTAACCCATGGCGGCGGGGAGGCGAACACAAAGGCTTATGACGCGGATGCCCATTCTCCTGGCGCTGGCGCTGTGCGTTAGTACACTGCCGGCCCAAAACCGGACAGTGGAAACCTACTCCCTGGACGAAACCCTCAAAGAGCTGGAGGCCGGTCTGCGGTGGGACCCCTTTTTTTCCGCGGGGGTGTTTACCCTGGGGGATCACCGCCTTGCCTTCTATGCGGGGGAACCGGGGGAACAGGGCCCGGTCCTGCTGGACGGGGGGAAGGTCCTCACCCTGTCCCTGCCCTATACCGAGGGGGGGAACCTCCGTTTTCCCGCCGCCTTTCTGGCGGGGGTGAGGGGGGCCTTATCTCCCATCCCGGACCAGGGAAGGGAGCGGGAGAAAAGCCGCTTCCGCGTCGCGGCGATCATCATCGATCCCGGCCATGGGGGCAAGGATTCCGGGGCCCTGGGAACCCACACGGTTAAGGGAAAAACCCTCAAATCCGTGGAAAAGGACATCGCCCTGGCGGTTTGCGGCAGACTGGCCGCCCGGCTCCGGGCGGCTTACCCGGAAAAGCGGGTCCTTATGACCCGGACCGGCGATACCTACCCTTCCCTGGAAGAGCGGGTAACCATCGCTAACCAGGTGGACCTTAAGGAAAACGAGACGATCATCTACCTGTCGGTCCACGCCAACGCGTCCCGGAACAAGAACGCCCGGGGCTACGAGGTCTGGTATCTGCCCCCGGAAACCCGGCGGGAACTGATAGACCGGGACAGGTACACCGATTCCGTGGAGGTTATCCCCATTCTGAACGCCATGCTGGAGGAGGAATTTACCTTCGAAAGTGTCCGGATAGGCCAATTTATCCTGGATCGTTTTAAGGAAACCCTGGGGGGTAAGATTCCTTCCCGGGGGCTTAAGGCGGAAAACTGGTACGTGGTCAGGAACGCCCGGATGCCCGCGATACTGGTGGAATTGGGGTTTGTGACCAACCCCGATGACGCCGTCCTTATGGCCGATCCGGCCCACTTGAAACTTTTTTCCGAGGCGTTGTATAAAGGGGTAGCCGATTTTGTGACCGAATTTGAGCGGTCCGGGGGGTATATCGCCCCCTGAGAGCGGCGGCAAGGGGGAACATGGTCTTTTTTAGGCAGATCCGCCGGTTGGCGTACCTGGTGGTATTGCTGGTTTTCGCCTTTTTTCAAATGGGCAATTCCGGCGTGGCGCGGCGGACCTTTGAGTTTTTTACCTATGAGGGAACCCCCGTGGTGGAGGACCGGATGCTCCGCGTCTTCCCCTCCCGGGAACAGACGGTAAAATCCTACGTGGAAGAGCTGATTTTAGGCCCCGTTTCGGTGGATCTGGCCCCCCTTGTGACCAAGGGCGTTAAGCTCCGCTCCTTTATGTACCGGGATAAGACGGTTTACGCCGATTTTTCCGGGGACGCCGCCCTGCCCGTCCAGGGGGGGCGGCCCCTTTTCGAGAGTTTTCTGGTCCTGAACCGGAATATCCGGCGGAATTTTCGCTCCGTGGCGGGGATACGGCTTTTTATTAATGGAAATGAGATTTTTTTTGACGAATTTGAAAAGATCTTTGGGGCAGATTGAGGAATTAGCCGATAATGTATTGACAAAATATTTTATGAGAGTATAATGAATTATGTTGCTATTTTTAATTACTGGTTTTGAAAGGAGCAGTGAATGAAACGGATATTCATTCTTTTGACCATCGTGTTGATGGCGGTTGGGCTGTTTGCTGAAGAAGCGATCCTCATTGACTTCACCAAACTGGCGGCGGATATTATTCCCGCTCCGAATCAGCCGGAGGGGCAGGATGAGCAGATGACCCAAAACCGGGCGACCGTAATGGATTACGGCGCCGTGGCGGGCGGCAGTTTTACCGATGAACAGAAGGCGGTTATGAGGACCTCCCTGGCCATCAGGAACTGGACCGTAAGGCTCAATTCTTCCGCTAAGGCCGTTAAGCGTGAGGTCCTTACCTACGCCGAGGAGGCTGATTCTAAGCAGTACGGGAAGGTCTTTGGCATCCGGGTTAATTTCCCCATCGAATCGTGGAATTCCAACGCCGTGATTAAACCCCCCTTTGAGATTCCCGCCTACGAATTTTCCACCGTGGACGAAAACGGGAATATCACGGCGGGACCGGTGGCTAAGGTTTCCCGGTTTGAGGGACCCGTGGAGGACGAGGGGAGCGGCAAGCCCACCTACGGCCTGGGGGTGCTGAAAAACGTGGGAACGATTAAATCCATCGCCGTAAACGTGTATGGCCTTAACTTCCCCCACGGTCTTTCGATTATCCTTATTGACAATGAGGGTACGGAAAAGGAAATGCACATCGGGAACCTCCAGTTTGACGGATGGGCTGAGCTTCAGTGGAATAATCCCGCCTATGTTCAGAATGTGCGGAACAGGGAGCTTAGGCTGTATCCCCTGTACCCCACTTCCACTCCCTTTGTGAAATTTGGCGGTTTCCGGATCTGGCGGGACGCCGACAAGATCGGGGGCGATTTTGTCACCTACATTCGGGATGTGAAGATCATCTACGATAAGGCTGTCCTTGACACCGACAGGGACATCGACGACGAGGGTCTGTGGCATATCGTCCGGGACAGGGAAGACGCCAAGAAGCAGTGGGAGATGAGCCGGTTTGGTCAGGATCAGATCCTTCGCTACCTCGATCAGCAGAAACAGGCTAGTGAAAACAACTTTACGCCCTCGCCCAGGGTTGATGGCGGCGGCCAGCAGCAACAGTAGTAGAGGCGTGTAGTAAACGGCGGTCCCCGCGGGGTCCGCCGTTTATCGTTTTTGGCTTTGTCGCGAAGACCGCGTTTGAGTTAATAAAGGGCCGCCTGAACCGGCGGCTATATTTAAGATTGGCGGCGGGTCGTTGTTTTCAACCGGAAGCTGTCCGGGAAGCGGGGTTTCCGGATGAAGCGTTGTCCCCCGCGAATAATTTAATTTTTTTGAAAAAAGAGTACGGATGAGCCGTTTAAAGCTTCCGGATCGTAATTTTTTAAAAACACGGTACGAAGAAACCGCCGGGGCCCGGTTCCATGTGGCGAGAGAGATGATTGAGGCCATAGAGAAGGCGGTCCATCACCTTTCCTCCCGTCCCACGGTCAAGGGCAGGGGTAAGGAATTTAACAGTTACTATAAAAAGTACCTCGCCGCGCTAAAGACCGCCCATGAAACGGAGCCGTTAATCACCGATTTGATAGGCATCCGGGTGATCTGCCCCTTTTTGGAGGACCTGAAGGCGGTGGAAAGGATCCTCCGGGATTGTTTTACCGTTACCGAGCTGGACAGAAAGGGCGCCCACTTTAGCTTCAAGGAATTTGGCTATGAATCGATCCACCTTTTAATCGAGATCCCTCCTCCTCTGATTGAAAACTGGGGGGACTGCGGCTGTAAGGTGGTGGAGGTGCAGATTAGAACGATCCTGCAGGACGCCTGGGCCGAGGTGGAACACGAGCTGGTGTACAAGGCGGAATTTACCCCCTTTGACGAGCCCATGAAACGGAAACTGGCGGCGGTGAACGCCAGCCTCTCCCTGGCGGACAGCGTTTTTCAGGAAATCCGGACGTACCAGCGGCAGTTAAACAGGGAGTTGGGAAAACGGCGGGATTCGTTTTACCGGAAAATCGAGGAGGCCACCGACGGGCTTCTTTTTGACGCCGGCGATGTCCCGCGGGATCCCTCGGCCCTCCCCGGGCCGGTTCCCAACGAGCGGTCCACCATAGACGACCTCCTCCTCAACGCCCTCTACGCCCACAACAAAGGCCGCTTCGCCGAGGCCGCGGCTTTTTACAGCCGGATTTTGGAGATCGTCGAGGATAACGCGGTCCGTTCCCTGATCTACAAACACCGGGGTATGGCCTGTTTTGCCCAGTCGGAATATGAAAAAGCCATAGCGGATTTTACCAAGGCCCTGGAGTTTGACGAAAAATCCTACAAAGCCGCCTATTACCGGGGGGTGGTTAAATCCGTTTTGGGCGAATACCTCCAGGCCATAGAGGATTTTACCCTCTCCCTGACGATCAATCCCTACCAGAACTTTACCCTATACCGCCGGGGCCAGGCTTACTATCACCTGGAGGATTACCCCGCCGCCCTGGCGGACTGCGAGGCTTCCCTGGCCCTGGAACCCGATTCCCCGCCCTCGCTCCGGTTCAAGGAACTGCTGCTGGACAAGCTCAAAATGGTGGGCTGACGGGGCGATTCTTGACAAAACAAGGCGCTGTTTGTATAGTGAGATGACGGTGATTTTTGATCACCCCCTGTCTCCTTCGTCTAGTGGTTAGGACATCGGGTTTTCATCCCGACAACAGGGGTTCGACTCCCCTAGGAGATGTCGTTGGGCGCGAGGGCCCCGGCGGGTTCTCGCGCCCCGGACGCTGGAGTTTCCTTTCGTGAAACTTCAAGCAGTTGAGGAGCCATGCAAGCCGCCAAGCGTTTTACCCGGGAAAGTGTTCTTAAGCTGCGGCGGGAAATCGAGGAAGCCGGGGGCAACGAGGTTTTTGCCCTGGGGCGCTGTAACGGCCAGGGGCTGGTGGAAGAGCTTTTTATCAGCGCCCGGGGAAACAAGAGCGCCGTCCTGGCCCTCAGGATAGAGGATTTCTTCGACGAAGCCGGCTTCGCCGGCGCCGGCGACACCGCGGCCGGCAATGATTCCGCCGTTTTGCCGGACGTGTTCATCCACAACCACCCCTCGGGTTTTTTAACCCCCAGCGACAATGACCTGATCATCGCCGGCCGCGCGGCGGAGTCCGGCGTTGGGGCCTACATCGTGGATAACCAGGTGTCCTCCGTTTATGTGGTAGCCGAGCCGGCGGGCCGCCGCCGCCGGAAAGCCCTGGACCCGGAGGAACTTCGCGCCGCCCTGGAGGAGGGGGGGGCCATCGCCCGCCGTTTGGAAGGCTACGAAAAGCGGGAGGCCCAGCTGGACCTGGTACGGCTCATCGCCCGGGCCTTCAATGAGGACGCCCTGGCGGCCGCGGAGGCGGGAACCGGGGTGGGAAAGTCCTTTGCCTACCTCCTTCCCGCGGTGGAATTCGCCCTGGCCAACAAGGAACGGATCGTCATATCCACCGCCACCATCACGCTGCAGCAGCAGCTCTACGAAAAGGACATTCCCCTGGTGCTGAAGGCCCTGGGCAGGAAGATCAAATACGTCCTGGTCAAGGGGAGGGGAAACTACCTGTGCCGCCGGCGGCTGGGGGAAGCGCTTTTGGAACCCCCCCTGGAGGACGCCGAATACGAGGAACTCCGGGCCGTCACCGCCTGGGCGGAGACAAGCCGGACGGGGAGCCGGTCGGAGCTGGCCTTTCTCCCCTCCGCCGGCCTCTGGTCCCGGGTATGCGGCGAGGCGGACACCTGCCTGGGCGCGCGCTGCGCCGAGCGGGAACGGTGCTTTTTCCAGGCCCTCCGGCGGGAATCCGCCGAAGCCCAACTCCTGGTGGTAAACCACCACCTTCTCTTCGCCGACCTGGCGGCCCGGTACGAGGGGGCGGGCTATGAAAGCGCCGTGGTACTGCCCCCCTACACCAGGGTGATCATCGACGAGGCCCACGCCATTGAGGACGCGGCGACCTCCTTCTTTTCCCGGTCCTGGAGCCGCCTGGGACTAAGCCGGGCCCTGAGCCGGCTGTACCGGAAACGGCGGGCCCGGGAGGCGGGACTGCTGCCGCGGCTGGCCGCGGCGCTGCCTCCCCTTCCCGGCAAGGACCCCGCCGGGCCTTTGGCGGAAATATCCGGTTTAATCGCCGCCGTCCGGGAGGCGGCGGAAAAGGCCGACACCGCCGCCCTGGCCCTCTGCGGGGCGGAAGGGCGGTACCGGCTGGTCCCGGCCCGGGGGGAAACCGCGGGGGCGCCGCTCTTTCCCTCCCTGGGGGAGCTCAGGAAGGCCGTTTCCGCCCTGGCGGCCCGGATCCGGTCCCTGCTGGAACTGGCGGACCCCTCCTCCCGGGACGGCGAGGACCCGGTGGTATGGGAAATCCGGGGGGCGGTCCGCCGGCTTGAGTCCGCCCAGGCGATCTGCGGCGCGTTCCTGGATTTTTCCCGCCGGGAGGACGAGGTCCTTTGGCTGGAGCGGCAAAGCGGCGCCCCCGACCCCTGGGCTGTTTTCAGCGACACCCCGGTAAACATCGCCCCCCTCCTGGGGGAAGCCCTGTTCAAGCCCCACAAAACGGTGGTCTGCGTTTCCGCCACCCTCTGCGTCAGCCCCCCGGGACGGGAGGAAACCGGGGCCGGGGCCTTCCGTTTTTGGGCGGACCGGAGCGGCGCCGCCCTGGAAGATTCCGCCCCGGAGGGGCGGCGCTGTTTAACGGGGATCTTTCCCTCCCCCTTTCCCTACGGGGAGCGGACCCTCCTGGCCGTCCCGGAGGACCTTCCCCTGCCGGACGAGGGCCCCTACCAGGACGTTGTCAACACCGCCATTGTGGAACTCGCGGGCCTGGCCGGGGGGTCGGCCCTGGTCCTCTTTACCTCCTACCAGTCCCTGCGGAGCGCCTTCGAGAAGGCCGCCCCGGCCCTGGAGCGGCAGGGAATCCGCTGCCTCAAGCAGGGCGACGGGGACCGGAGCCGCCTTTTGGCGGATTTCCTGGCCGACAAAACCAGCGTCCTCTTTGGCACCGATTCTTTTTGGGAGGGGGTGGACGCCCCGGGGGACACCCTGCGGATGGTCATCCTCTGCCGCCTGCCCTTCCGGGTCCTCCGGGACCCCGTCTTTGAGGCCCGCCGGGAGCGGCTGGAAAAGCGGGGCCGGAATTCCTTCGCGGACCTTTCCCTCCCCGACGCGGTGATGAAATTCAAGCAGGGCTTTGGGCGGCTCATGCGCCGTTCTTCGGATTACGGCGTGGTGGCGGTCCTGGACGGCAGGGTCCTCCGCAAATACTACGGCGCCGCCTTTTTGCGGGCCCTGCCCGGGACCAGGAGGAGCTTTAAGGAATTCCCCGGGGTCCTGCGGGATGTGGAACGGTTTTTGTATGAGAGGCCGCCCCCCGGAACCGGTGAATAACCCGGCCCCGGGGATCCCCGCGGCTTTTCCAGCCCCCGCGCCGCCCCCAAAGCCCCCGCGGTGAACTTATTTTGTTCATATCACGGCCTTTTTACCCCAGGGGATGAACTTATTTTGTTCATCCCATGACCTTTTTACCCCATAGGATGACCGCTCTACATCACCGCCTGACCTCCGCGCCCGATATGATGACCTCCATACATGACCACGCGGCCTCCGCGCCCCAGGGGACGGCCTCCATACCTGACCGCGCGACCTCTGTACCTCACGGGATGACCGCTATACCTCACCATACCAGGGGCGTTACCCCGCCTTTGGGGTTGGGGGGCTAGTCCCCTTCCCGGGGCTTCTTTTTGCCGCGGTGGAAACGCTTGCCCATTTCGTCGGCGACGATCTTCGCGTTCGGCACGTCCCGGGCCGCGGCCTGCCGCGCCGCGTGGTAGAAGTCCAGAATCCAGTGGTACGCCTCGTTTCCCGCCAGATAGGAAATGTTGTACAGCGTCTCCCGCGCCTGGTCGGCGAGGTTTTTGGCGGGGGTGAGGTTGTGCACATCGTCAAAATCGTTGGTAAAGTCGGCCTTGTTCAGCCACGACGGAACGAGGTCGGGGTAGAGATCGATGAACTCCTTGCCTTTTTCGAGAAACGCCAGGGTCTTGTCCCCGACAATGGCCATTTCCCGGCGTTCTTCCGCCGTGAGGGGCGTCCGGTAGGGTTCCAGCTTGGTCAAAATCTGCTGGAACAGGCCCTCAACCTCGGTTATGACCGCGGGGGGGATGGCGGTGGTATGCTCATTGTACATGATAACCTCTCTTGTGCCGCTTTGAGCGGCGGTTTAATGGACTTTAGTATATCGCGAAGGGGGGGTGTGGGCAAGAACTGGGGCCGCCGCCCTGGCCAAAGAAACGCTCCTGGGCGCGATCCCCTCCCTCGACAGGGAACGCCCAAGGGGGTATACTAACGCGATGTCCCTGTTTTTCCGGCGCGCCGTTTTTTTCTGTTCCCTTCCGGTCCTGATCCTCGCGTGCCGCGCGGGCGGGCGGGGCCGGGAAGCCGGCCCCGGGGACGCGTCCTACGGCCCCGTTTTTATCGCCCCCGGCGCGGCCTTTTCTTTACTGCCCCCGGAGTGCATAGAAAAAAGCATGGACATGTCCCAGCGGATCAGCGGAGCCTACGGGAAAAACCGGTTTGAGTTGAACGCCTGGGTCCGGGCGGATAACGCCGGTATCAGCATGGAACTTTTTAACGATCTGGGGGCCGGTTTGGGGAAACTGGTTTTTACCGGAAGGGCCCTGAACTTCAGCTCCCCCTATTTTCCCCGGAACCTCAAGGCCGAATACGCGGCGGCGGATTTTCAGTTTTGCTTTTACCGCCCCGGCGCCCTGCGGGGCGCGCTGGGGAACCTGATCCTCAGGGTGGAACAAACGCCGCCGGAAAGCCCGGCGGGCCGCTCCCCGGGCGTGGAGCGGCGGCTTATCTACGAGGGCGACAGGCTCTTAATCGAGATAGAAAAAAGTCCCCGGTCGGTGCGGTACACTAACCATCTGCGGGGTTATTCCTACACGATCCTGGGGGATTTCGCGTGAGCCCGGGACCGGCGGCGGGGATTCCCCTTTACCTCTCCAAGCCCGGCCTGGTATGCTGCGCCGGGGCGGACTACCGGACGTTTTTTGAGGCCGCCCTCAGGGGGGATCAGGGCGGCATAGTACCGGTAACGGTGAACCCGGTAAACGGCGGTTCCGGCGGCCCCGCGCGGACTTTCCTGGTGGGCCGGGCGGAAACGGGGGCCCCGGCGGAGACCCGGCTTTGGGGGCTTTGCCGGGCCGCCCTGGAACAGGTTCAGCCCGCGGTGGAAAGGGCGTTCAGCGCCTGGGGGCCGGACCGGGTGGGCCTTTGCCTGGGTTCCTGTGACAACGGAACGGAATTTTCCCTTCCCGCCCACGGGACTTTTTTCGCCGCCGGCGCGTTCCCCCCGGGGTACGAACTTTCCCTTCAGGGCGCCGCCGGCCCCGCCGAATACGCCGCCCGCTTCCTTGGCCTTGGCGGCCCGGTCCTCGCCCTGGCCACGGCCTGCGCCTCCAGCGCGACGGCGCTTATCCGGGGGGCGGAGCTGATCCGGGGGGGGGTCTGCGACGCGGTAGTGGCCGGGGGGGTGGACATAGCCTCCCCCACGGTGCTTTTTGGCTTCGCCGCCCTGGAAACGGTCTCGCCGGAACGGTGTAATCCCTTTAGCAAAAACCGAAGGGGGATCAACCTGGGGGAGGGGGCGGCTTTTTTTGTCCTTTCCCGGGAAAAGCCGGAGGGCCCCGTCATAACCCTGGCGGGGTATGGCGAAAGCGCCGACGCCCACCACATGACCAGCCCCCATCCGGCGGGGACCGGGGCGGCCGGGGCCATGGAAAAAGCCCTGGCCATGGCGGCGCTGGAGGCCGGGGACATCGGCTACGTAAACCTCCATGGAACCGGCACCCCCTTGAACGATAGGGCGGAGGCGGCGGCGATGGCCGCGGTCTTTGGCGGCGCGCGTCCGGCGGTCAGCTCCACCAAGCCCCTTACCGGCCACACCCTGGGGGCGGCGGGGGCGCTGGAACTGGCCCTCTGCTGGGGAGCGCTGGAAACCGGCGGGATTCCCGTCCACCGCTGGGACGGCGTTCAGGACGAGGACCTGCCGGCTCAACTTCGGTGGGCCGTCCCGAGGGCCGAACCGCCCGGTCCCGCCGCTCTGGCGTCGACGGCGAAAATCAGGTACTGTATGAGTAACTCCTTCGCCTTTGGGGGGTGTAATGTAAGCCTGATCCTGGGCGGGGAGGAGGAGCCGGAAACATGAACCAGCGGGTTATTGAAAAAGAAGAGCTTGCCGCCCTGGTTCCCCACCAGGGCGGAATGTTCCTTTTAAGCAGGGTTATCCGCCACGATTTAGACCGGGGCGTCCTGGTTTCGGAATATGACATTACGGAGGAAAGTTTTTTTTACCGGCGGGACCTGGGGGGCGTCCCCTCCTGGGCGGGGTTTGAGCTGATGGCTCAGAGCGTTGGCGCCCTGTCGGGGTTAAACCGGCGGGGCCGGCCTCCCCGGATTGGTTTCATCCTGAGTGTTTCGGAGCTGATCCTCCGGGTCCCGGCGTTTAAGGCGGGCACTACCGCTCGTATCGAGGTGGAGGAAGAGGCGGCGCTGGGGAACGCGCATTCTTTTTTCTGCCGGGTTTTCGCCGGGGGGCGGGGCGGGGAAGCGGACGCCGCGGTGGAGGCCAAACTTACCGTGATGGAAACCGATGACCCGGCGGCCCTGCTGGGTCAGGAAGGGGGCGGCGGGTAATCATGGAAACAAAAAGCGTCCTTGTTACCGGGGCCAGCCGGGGTATCGGCAGGGCAATCGCCCTGGCCGCCGGGGAGGCGGGATACGAGGTGATCGCCCACTACCGCCGCGGCGAGGAAGCGGCCCTGTCCCTGGAAAGGGAAATCCGGGAAAAGGGCGGCGCCGCGGAACTCCTTCGTTTTGACATTTCCGACAGGGAAGAGTGCCGCCGGGTTCTGGAGGATTATACCGGGAGAAAGGGCGCGCCCTGGGGGGTGGTCTGCAACGCGGGAATTTGCGCGGACAACGCCTTTCCCGCCCTCAGCGGCGGGGACTGGGACCGGGTAATCCGTACCAACCTGGACGGCCTGTACAATGTCCTCCACCCCCTGATTATGCCGATCTGCCGGAAAAAGCGGGGCCGGATCATCACCATCGCCTCCGTGTCGGGGATCATGGGCAACCGGGGGCAGGTAAACTACAGCGCCTCCAAGGGGGGGATCATCGCCGCCACCAAAGCCCTGGCGGTGGAACTGGCCAGCCGGTCTATCACGGTAAACTGTATCGCCCCGGGGATCATCGAGACGGACATGATCCGGGAGGCCCCCCTGGATATGATTCTTCCCTCCATTCCCATGGGCCGGACGGGGAGGCCCGAAGAGGTGGCGGCCCTGGCGGTTTTTCTTCTCTCCGGCCCGGCTTCCTACATTACCCGCCAGGTTATTTCCGTTAACGGCGGCCTGCTGTGAGGGAGGGATCGTCATGGACGGGCTAAAGCGGGTGGTGGTTACCGGCGGCGGGGTGGTGAGTTCCCTGGGACGGGAATGGCCGGAAATACTTTCCGCCCTGAGGGCCCGCGAAAACCGCGTGCGCCGCATGGATGAATGGGACAGGTACGCGAAGATGAACACCCGGCTGGCCGCCCCGGTGGAGTACGATCTTCCCGAGTACCCCCGGAAAAAGGTCCGGGGTATGGGAAGGGTCGCCCTCCTCGCCCTGACCGCCACCACCCAGGCCATGGGTATGGCGGGGCTCGCCGAATCCGGGGAAGAGCTGTCCGGGGGCCGCTGCGGGGTGGCCTACGGCTCTTCCATGGGCAGCGTTAATCCCCTGCTGGATTTTTACAGCATGCTGGTGTTTGACGATCTTAAAAACATGAGCGCCACCACCTATGTCAAGGCCATGCCCCAAACCTGCGCCGCCAACATCGAAGTTTTTTATGGGCTTACGGGGAGGATCATCACCACCAACACCGCCTGTACTTCCGGCGGCATGTCCATAGGCTACGCCTACGAGACGATACAGCGGGGGCTCCAGGATATTATGATCGCCGGCGGGGCGGAAGAACTAAGCCCCGCGGACTCCGCGGTGTTCGACACCCTCTTCGCGGCCAGCGTGAAAAACGACACCCCGAAGCTTACCCCCGCGGCCTATGACAAAAACAGGGACGGCCTGGTTATTGGGGAAGGGGCGGGGACCCTGATCCTGGAGGAGTATGAACACGCGCGGCGCCGGGGGGCGCGGATATACGCGGAGGTGATCGGCTTTGGCACCAATACCGACGGCACCCATATTACCCAGCCGAACAGGGACACCATGGGGGGCGCGCTAAAGCTTGCCCTGGAAGACGCCGGCCTTTCCCCGGACGCGATAGGCTACGTAAACACCCACGGAACCGCCACCGCCGCCGGGGATGTCGCGGAAAGCCGCGCCACCAGGGATGTGTTTCGCCGGCGGGTCCCGGCGAGTACGGTTAAAAACTACGTGGGACATACCCTGGGCGCCTGCGGGGCCCTGGAAGCGTGGCTTACGATCAACATGATGAACGAGGGCTGGTTCGCCCCCAACATCAACCTTCTGGAACTGGATCCCGAGTGCGAGGGCCTGGATTACATCACCGGCGAGGGGGCGAAGATCGACGCCGAATACGTCATGTCCAACAATTTCGCCTTTGGGGGAATAAACACGTCCCTGATCTTTAAGCGGACGGCCTAGGCCGGCAAGCGCCCCTGGGCTCGCGGCCCGCGGGATCCCGCCGGTCCGGGGACCCTAGTCCACCACCGTTACCCTGCAGGCCCGGTAGCGGAGTTCGCCGTCCCGCTTGGACCGTTCCGGGTCTTCCTCCCGCAGGTAGCGGACCCTCATCCCCGCCTGGAGTTCCGAAAAATCCCTGTTGGTCACGGTGCTGTAATGGAAGAAGAGGTTGTTCTGTCCCTCGTCTTTGATAAAGCCGAAGCCGTTAACGTTGATGCTGAATATGGTGGAGCTGAATTCCTCCGAAGCCGCGGGGGGCCGCGGGTCGGCGGGGTCGGACTTAAAGTTTAACGGGGACTGAACCCGCTCAACGTTTCTGTCGGGGACAAAGAGGTTTTTTATGTATTCCCCGCCGTTCTGCTCAATCCGCAGGTACATGGGGACAAAGTGAAACACCTCTTCCTGAAGCTGCCGGGAGGTTTTGGTTTCCACAATGTTCCCGCTTTCGTTGTGGCTGGTAAAATCCCAGCTTATCAGCAGCACCTGGGTTCCCTGGGTGTGGAGCTTGCGGACCAGGGGCACATAGTCCCCGTCCCCCGCCACCAGGACCAGGACGTCAAAGTGCTTGTATATCGCCAGTTCATAGGCTTCCAGCGCGAGCCAGACATCGATCCCCTTTTCCTGGGCCACGTTATTCTCGTTGTAACGCAGGGGCAGGTAGTGGGAAACGATGTTTTCCCGCATCAGGATATCCTCGAAGATTCGCTCGCTCTGGACCTTTTCCCCCATTTCCTTGGCGGAGGACCGGCCCTTGAAGTAGTGGGCGTCGATAATCTGACACTGCCGGATATCCGTTCCGGTAAGCTGGGCCACCTCGTTTTTGATAAAATCGTGAAGTCCGGAAATGCTTATCCGCGCCTTTCTGTCATGCTCATACTTGTAATAATTACTAACTTTGTAAAAATAGTAACCATCATAAAAAATACCTATTCTTAAAATTTCCAGTAGATTATTGTTCACTTTTTAAGTAAAATAAATTCGCGATAAAAAGTCAAGGGGGACGCGGTGCTGAGCGTGCGTATATGGGGAGACCGGGGGTCCATACCCTGTCCGGGAAAGGACACGGTGATCTACGGGGGAAACACGGCCTGTCTGGAGATCCGGGCGGACGAAAAGCTGGCGATCGTTGATCTGGGTACGGGGGTTAAGCCCCTGGGGGACTGGCTTATGGCCAACGATTTTAAGAGGGGTCCCATAGACGCGGATATTTTTATCACCCATACCCATTGGGATCATATCATGGGGTTTCCCATGTTCACCCCGCTTTTTATACCCGCCAGTCATCTCCGCGTCCGGGGGCCCGTTTCCTACGAGGACGAAAGTCTCGCGGATGTTTTTGAGGCCCAGCTCAGCTACCGCTACTGGCCGGTAAGGGTCAGCGAACTTTCCGCCCGCATCGAGTACAGCCAGATCAAGGAAACCTCCCTGGACCTGGGGGACGGCCTGTGGGTTACCACGAAATACCTGAACCACCCTATTCTCTGCCTGGGTTACCGCTTTGAATACAAGGGCAAAAGCATTGTTACCGCCTACGACAACGAGCCTTTTCGCAACCTCTTTCCCACGGACCCGGAAGACCCCAGTTATGACGAGGACGCCGCCCGGGAGGGGGCGGCGGCGGCGAGGGAGGAAAACGAAAAACTCCTCCGGTTCTTTCAGGGCGCCGACGTGCTGATCCACGACGGCCAGTACACCGCGGAAGAATACAAAAGCCACCTGGGCTGGGGCCACAGCTCGTTTGAACACGCGATTAACTCGGCGAACAAGGCGCGGGTAAAAAACCTGATCCTCTTCCACCACGATCCAAACCGCACCGACGCCCAGCTTGAAAAACTGGAAGAGGAGTACCGGAAACGCGTCGCCGGCAAAACCTCCATGAGGATCATGATGGCCCGGGAAGGAATGACCATCATCGCCTAGTCGCCCGCCATTTGGGTCGCGCGAGAGGCTTTTTATGAGAACGATCGTATAATTATTTTAAGGATAAAAAATTAAAAGTAGTTTACGCTGAAGCGGCCGATGGTATTCCCGAAGAAATTGCCGATGTGAAGAATTGGTATGAAAGGAACCGAGGGTAAAAATAACCATGACCCTGTTATCCATCCGCGTGGAGGCGGATGGATAACGCCGCTACTGGATAATGACAATCAGTCCCGGGGGATTGACCGGGGTACCGGGCGTCGAGCCGCCCGAGCCGTCGCCGATGTCCAGGTAGAAGTAGTCGCTCTTGCCCTGGTAGGTAACGGTAATCCGCTTACGGTCGGCCTTGCTAAAGTCCGTGGGGGCCGCCTCGCCGGTAACGCTGGCCGCGGTAACCCTGGTTTGGGTTACCGGGATCCGGCTCGTCTCGCCCATGGCGCTGACGGCCTCCACGATGATCTCCTCGACCGGGTCGTAGGCGTAGTTCACCGGGTACAAGTTGGAGCGGGGCACCGCCACGATATGGTCCAGCTCGTCGTACCAGGGGATAACGCAGCCGGACAGGAACAGGGCCGCCGCCAGCGCCGCCCAGGACGCTTTCGCCGGGAACCCTCCCCGGGGACGACCGGGGGTCACGGCGCCACCGCCCGCGTCACCGGCCCGAAGGGACCGCCCTGGGCCTTGACGTTCTCGTAGCGGAGGCGGAGGTAGATAGTCCGGCCGCTTTCCCCCTCCAGGTCCAGGACCAGCTTGCCGCCGGTAACAAAGGCGTAGTAGGGAAGCTGTTTGGCCGTGGCCGTGGCCGTGGCCTCCGGGGCGGGGATATCGCCAGGTTCGGTGTCGGCGGCCAGTTCGGTTTTCCAGACCTCCGCCATGCTGATAATCTCGTCCCTACGGTGGGGATACCAGTCGCTGTTTTTTGTCGCCATGTTTCAATCTCCTTGATACGTACCGGTCTCGCGAGGTTTACGCGGGCCCCGGGGGGCCCCCGCGCTCCGCGGGGAACCCCCGGCGAGTCCCGCGGGTTCCCACGGGACCCGCGGGCGGCCTAGTTGTTGATCTGTACAATGATGCCCGGGGGCTGCACTTCGGTAACCGGCGTGTTACCGAAGAGCACGGAGATAAACCTCCCGTTTCTTCCCGGCCCGTTCAGGGTGTTGGTTACGCCGCTCCGCAGTTTCCAGCGGATGAGCCCCCGGCTTTCGGGGGTTACCCCCGTAACCGCCTCGTACTGGCAAAAGCCCACGTAGTCCAGTTCCAGGGACATGAAACCGGCGCAGTCGAAATCGGGTAGCTGGCTCGAGGGAAAGGGAAACCGGCATACCAGATACGCGGAACTTGTACCATAGGGGAAGGTATCAGGGTCAGGGTTACTAAGAGAACCGGTCCATGTTTTGTTAAGATTGCCCTGGGTAAAAAGAGTGTTAACATTACTGCCTTCAGGATTCCACTGATCGGGTATGTTTTTATGACCCCAAACATACACCCCCGCCGCCCCGCCGGGGCCGGTGGTAACCAGGGGGGCGGTGTGGGAACTGTCGTAGAGCTGGCCGTCGGTGGCGAGGGCCGCCCGGTATTCCACCTTGACGGGATCAAAACTGTAGCCCTTTTGGGTGTCGGGGACGATCTTGAGGACCGCCTTCTCGAAGGTAAGCCCCGCCGGGACCTGGCCGGTGATGGGGGAAGTCCCCGCCACGCCGGTAAAAGCGTGAGCGGATTCCTGGGACCGGAACCATAATTAAACGTGGCGAGGGGGAAGGCCAGTATATTTAGCCTCCAGTCATAAGTGGGGCCCGACGTATTTGTCGCTTTTAGCCAATAATTAACGTACGTTATATCATCGGAATCAAGTACCGCCGCCGGGTTACCGGTTTGAGTCCGCTTATAGGCCAGTACGTCGCCTTTCTTTTGTATCCGCGTATAGTACGCGTTGTCCTGGCTGGTGGTTAACCCCCTTACCCTTAGTTCATAGGGGAGCGATCCCTTGGAAGAGAAGGAGAGCCACGGAGAACCGTCATCATCCCCCTCATGGAACCATGACACGGTTGGCGAACAAACATTGGTACCTTCCACCATTTTCCAGGTAACGGCCCAGCCCGCGCCCAGGAGGGTTTTGGTGGCCTCGTGGCCGATAAGAATCTGGACGGCGTAGCGTTTGCCCAGGGTTACGGGCAAAAAGATTGTCTCCCCGATCCGCCCGCTGGCGGATTGGTAGTACCGCGCCTCGTTTTGTATGAAAAGGATATCGTCCCAGGCAATTTCCCCTGCTGTGTCAGGGTCAGCGGGCATATCCTCAGCGTTTTGTATAGCAACGTTCAATTCGTTATGCTTTTGTCCTTGATAAAGAGAGATATGGTGTCTTCCCAACGGGGAGTGAGAGCCGGGTGATGAGGGATCCGGAAACCGGAGCGTCTGGTTTGGGGT
>JAIRPD010000045.1 GCA_031257195.1 Treponema sp.
CCCTGAATGGGATGATTTTTTGCTCTTTGTTATAAGTCATGCCAGAGACGGCTAAAAGTAAAATTGCTGAACCAGGACTCCCATCCCGCTAATTTGTAGTACCGGAACTTTCTCGCCAGTTCACCGGCGGAGACATCGGCGTACAGTTGGCGGCGTTTGGCCAATATCCACATCAATCCCACCATCCGCCGCGCGCGTGCCGGCAGGTGCGCGGCCACCGCGCTTTTCGTAAACCGGTCCCCGTCCCCCACATACGCGATAAACGCCGCCGCCAGCGCCGGGCCTACCCCCGGTATCGACATGATATACGGCGCCATCTCGCTCTCCCTCACGATCCCCGCTATCCGCTCCCTGAACGCCGCAAGTTCCGTTTCCGTTACCCCCAGCTCCCGCTCTATGCTTGCCGCTATCATCCTTTGAACATCGTTCCGCGGCAATACCCTCAGCCTTTCCCGGCTCCCCGCCGTCATCAGGTCTTTCTTCTTCAGCCCCGTTTCCCCGGCGACCGCGTACAACGCATGGAACCGGTTTATCAACGCCACCCTGAGTCTTCACCAAAAACCGTTTCATCGAGATGAGCTGCCGCAATGATCCTCTTTTTCGCTGACCGCCATATCATCCGCAGTTTACCCGGATTGAGCACGTAGACTGCGCAACCGACCTCTTTCTGTAGATACCGCGCCAACAGGAAGGCGTAGCCGTCGGCATGTATGCCGCGACTTCCATCCCTACCACGTCGTTTTTAGTCAACAGCCGCTCAATGCCTTTCCCGTCCGTTTTCACGCCGCTCTCCCGCTCTATTGCGGGCTGGCCATCTTTTACCACGCAGACCTCCATGGTCCGTTTTGCCAGATGCAGTCCCACGTACTGTTTTCCCGCTTCCATTTCTCTCTCCCCCCTCCCCCCGATAGGATAAAATCGAGACGGGTGTCCGTGTTTTTCCTGAAACCTTCGGTTTTAAGGAAAAACGCAACCCCTCGTCGTGGTACACCGAACTCCCATTCGCGGACGGCATGTATGCCGCCACCGCCCCGATTGACCCCGGCGGGGGCGGTCGTCCCGCGGGCGGAACTCCGTACCAATCCGCGGGGCGGCTTACGCCCGGTTCCCTTCCTATTCCCCCTTCCCCCTTTTCATGGTATAGTTATTCCGTTGGAGGTTTCTGTGTATAAACCGGTGGACCCAAAGGTATGTTTTCCCCAACTGGAGGAAGAAATCCTTGCCTTTTGGGAGGAAAATCGCGTTTTCGGGAAAAGTATTGAACAGCGGACGGGTTCGCCCGATCACGCGGGCGGGAAGGACTTTGTGTTTTACGACGGCCCCCCCTTCGCCACGGGGATGCCCCATTTTGGGCATTTTGTGCCCTCCACCATCAAGGACATTATCCCCCGGTACAAAACCATGAAGGGCTTCCGGGTGGAGCGCCGCTTCGGCTGGGACTGCCACGGCCTGCCGGTGGAAACCCTCATCGAAAAGGAGCTGGGGCTCAACTCCAAAACGGACATAGAAAAATACGGCGTCGCCCGGTTCAACGACGCCTGCCGGGCCTCGGTGCTGCGGTACGTCAAGGAATGGCGGCAGGTGATTACCCGCCTGGGCCGCTGGGTGGATTTTGACAACGACTATAAAACCATGGACCCGGCGTATATGGAGACGATTTGGTGGGTGGTAAAGTCCCTCTGGGAAAAGGAACTCCTCTACGAGGGGCACTATATCCTGCCCTACTGTCCCCGCTGCGCCACGGTTCTTTCCAACCACGAACTGAACCTGGGGGGCTTTAAGGATGTCCATGATCCGGCGGTTACCATCCGGTTTAAGGTGATCGGCGGCGTTCCCGGCAGTCCCGCCTCCAAAGCGGTGGCTCCCGCCGACATTGCCGAGGGGGCCGGGGGGGCGGCGTACCTCCTGGCCTGGACTACCACCCCCTGGACCCTGCCCAGTAACCTGGCGCTGACCCTGGGGCCGGACATTGATTACGTCCTGGTCCAGGACGGGAACGACCGTTACCTTCTGGCGGAGTCCCGGCTGGCGGCGTACTACAAGGATCCCGGCGAATACCGCGTTCTTTGGCGGATGAAGGGGGCGGCGCTCCTGGGGCTTGCCTACGAGCCGCTCTTTCCCTACTTCGCGGACGCCGCGAACCAGGGAGCCTTTCAGACCTATCCGGGGGACTTTGTCTCCACCGAGGACGGCACGGGGATTGTCCACACCGCCCCGGGGTTTGGCGAGGATGACGCCCGGGTTCTTAAGGGAACGGGGATACCGGTGATCTGTCCGGTGGACGCCGAATGCCGTTTTACGGAGGAGGTGCCGGACTACCGGGGGCTTTTTGTTAAAGACGCGGATAAACTCATCATCGAGCGGTTAAAGGCGGAGGGGAGGCTTGTTAAGCGGGACCAGGTGCTGCACGCCTATCCCCACTGCTGGCGGTGCGGCAGCCCCCTTATTTACCGGGCGGTGGGTTCCTGGTTTGTCAACGTGGAAAAGATCAAGGCCGGTATGCTGGCGGCCAACAGCCAGATTTACTGGGTGCCGGAGCATATCAAGGCGGGCCGCTTTGGCAAGTGGCTGGAGGGGGCCCGGGATTGGGCGGTCAGCCGCAACCGGTACTGGGGGAACCCCCTGCCGGTTTGGCGCTGCCCGGACTGCGGCAAGACGATCTGTGTGGGCAGCCGGGAAGAACTGCGGGCCTTGAGCGGCCAGGACCCCCAGGATTTGCATAAGCACTTTGTGGACGAGATCACCATCCCCTGCGCGAAGGCCGTTCATGGCCGGGGCGGGGCGCCGGGCTGCGGGGGAACCATGCGGCGAGTCCCAGAGGTGCTGGACTGCTGGTTCGAGTCCGGCGCCATGCCCTACGGCCAAAACCACTATCCCTTTGAAAACAGGGAATTCTTTGAGCGGCACTTTCCCGCGGACTTTATCAACGAGGGACTGGACCAAACCAGGGGCTGGTTCTATACCCTGACGGTGCTGGCGGCGGCGCTGTTCAACAAACCGGCCTTTAAGAACTGCGTTGTTTCCGGGCTGGTCCTGGCGGGGGACGGCAAAAAGATGAGCAAGAGCCTGCGGAATTACACGGACCCCATGGAGGTGGTAAACAGCTTTGGCGCCGACGCCCTCCGGCTCTTCCTGGTCCATTCCGCGGTGGTCAAAGCCGACGACCTCCGCTACAGCGACGAGGGGGTCCGGGAGGTGATGAAGAGCATTATCATCCCCCTGTGGAACGCCTACAGCTTTTTTGTAACCTACGCCAACATCGACCAGGTAGAGGTGAAGGGCGGCCCGGAAAATCCCTCCAATCCCCTGGACAGGTGGATCCTTTCGGAGGCGGAAAACCTGGCGGAAAAAACCGGGGCGGCCCTGGACGCCTACGACCTTTCCCGGGCGGTGGACCCGATCCTTGAATTTATCGATAACCTGAACAACTGGTACATCCGCCGGAGCCGCCGCCGGTTCTGGAAAAGCGCCGGTTCCGAGGGAACCTCCGACGGGGATAAAACCGACGCCTACGGGACCCTCTACGCCGCGCTGAAAACCCTGATCACCGCGGCCGCCCCGTTTATGCCCTTTACCACCGAGGCGATGTGGCAAAACCTCCGGCTGGAAACGGACCCCCTGTCGGTACACCTGGCGAACTACCCGGAGCCCAGGGAGGACCGGCGGGACCGGGCGCTGGAATTCAAGATGGCCGCGGTCCAGCGCGCCGTGTCCATGGGCCGCGCTCTCCGGTCCCAGTACAACATCAAGGTCCGCCAGCCCCTTCAAACCGTGGAACTGGTAACCAGAAACCCGGAGGAGAAGAAGGTCCTTCTGGAAATGGAAGACATTATCCGGGAAGAGCTGAACGTCAAGGAAGTGGTGTTTCGGGACAACGAGGAGGACCTGGTGGAGTACGAGGCCAGGGCCAACTTCCGGGTGCTGGGCAAGGAATTGGGCAAGGATATGAAGGCCGCCGCCGCCCGGATCGAAACCCTCAGCCGGACGGAAATTCAGGGCCTGCTGGAAGGGGCCGCCCTGTCTATCACCCTGGATGACCCGGGCGGCCGGGCGGTGGAGATCACCGCGGAAAAGCTGGACATCCGGCGCGTGGAAAAGGCGCACCTCAAGGTACTGAACGAGGGGACCCTTACCGTGGCCCTGGACACGGACGTAACGGAGGAACTTGCCATGGAGGGGGATGTGCGGGACCTGATCCGGGGGGTGCAGAACGCCCGGAAAGAGGCGGGCCTGGCGGTAACGGACAGGATCATTCTCTTTATCCACGGCTCCCAGCGGCTTAAACAGGCCTGGGAAGCCTTTTCCGACTATGTGGCGGCGGAGACCCTGGCCGCCGCCATGGAGTGGGGCGAGGCGGAGAACATGATCGCCCTGGCCGCCGGGGAGGAAACCTGGCGTATCAAGGTGGTAAAAAGCTGAGATTCCCCAGGCTTTTTTTCCGCGGCGTCCCGTTCTTTCTTATTCTGTTTCTGTTCGCCTCCTGCGCCTCTGCCCCCAGGCCGGAAAGTTTTTACGCGGACCGCCGGGGGTTTGCCCTCATGCCCCAGGGGGCGGATCTGTACATCAGCGCGGAGGTGAAAAAGGCCCGGCCCATCCTGGAGGGGCTTTCCCTGGGGGGGGTAAGCGGCGCCGGGCTGGGGGATTTTCTTGACATGACCAGTACCCTGACGGCCGCGGTTTTCCGGGAAGAGGGCCGGGCCGGGGGAAGGCCCCGGTTTTACGCCGCCGCCGCGGGAAAGTTCCCCAGCGCCCGGGGGGGGCTTTTTTTCGGAGCCAGCCGGGACTGGGAAAAAAGAGTCTCCGCCGGGGGGATAGGGTACTGGTATTCGGAAAAGTCCGGCCTGGCGGTGTTCCTGGGCGCGAAAAGCGCCTACCTTTCCCACGGGGATCCCTTCGCCCCCCCTCCGGGGGCGGAAAGCCCGGCGGCCCTGGAGGAGCTTCGTAAGGGGGCGGTCCTTTCCGGCTGGCTGGATAATCCCGCCCCGGCCTTTAAGCGGATCGCCGCCGCCTTTGGAATCCCCCTGGAAATCCCCGCCCGGCGTCTCCTGTTTGGGGTGTACCCCGGCAAAGGCGAGGACTACACCGCGGCCCTGACGCTGGAAACCCCCAGCCCCATCCAGGCCGCCGCCCTGGTCCGGATCTTTGACCTGGCCCGGCGGAATATCGCCGGGGCGGACTTTAGCTCCCGCCCGGATTTGGAAGCCCTGGCCAGGGCGCTTTTCGCCGGGGTTCCCCGGCAGGAGGGGGCCGCGCTGATCCTCAAGACCGGAACGGTAAGCGGAAGGGACCTTGCTTTACTTTTCAACACCATCTCGGTATACTAAACCTATGCCAACCTATGAGTATGAGTGTAAAAATTGCGGACACAGTTTTGAGGTCTTTCAAAGCATGAGCGAGGCTCCCCTGAGGGAGTGCCCCCAGTGCGGCGAGGAAAAGGTGCGCCGGCTTATCAATGGCGGGGGGGGGATCATTTTCAAAGGTTCGGGCTTTTACGTTACCGATAAAAGCAAGAGCGCCGCAAGCGGCGGCGCCAAAGATGGCGGCGCCAAAAGCGGCGGCGACACCAAAACCACCTCTTCCGCGGGGACCGGCGCGGGGGAAAAATCCGGGGGAGAAAAGGGAAAAGAGAGCGTCCCGGCAAGCCCGGCCTGCCGGTCCTGTCCCGCCTCGGCGGCCGCCGGCGGATCATGCAGCGCTTCTTCTGCGACAACTGCGGCGCCGAAGTAAAGCGGACCGCGGACCACTGCGGGCGCTGCGGCCGCCGTTTCGCCTTTGTGCGCTGCCCCCAATGTGATTTTACCGGCGAAGAGGAGCTTTTTAAAAGCGGCTGCCCTTCCTGCGGTTATTGCGTCCCGGCGGAAGAGGCGGCGCCTCCCCGGCCCCGGAAAAGGGGCCCGCCGCCAAAGACGGAGGGAAAGCTTCCCCTTTGGGTTTATATCCTCGCCGGGGCGGGGTTTGCCCTGGCGGGGGCGGCGCTGCTTGTTATGTTCGCCTAGGCCCGCGGCTGGAAGCGCCCCGGTTACGCCCGGGCGTTTCCAGAAAACGCCGTCCCAAACAGGGCCTCAACATTTTTCGCGATGCGCGCGCCCATCTCTTCCGGCGGTTCCCCCCGCAGTTCCGCCGCCAGCTTGTAGTTTTCCGCCACCATCCCCGGATGGGCGGGCTTTCCCCGGAAAGGCGCCGGCGCCAGGTAGGGGCAGTCCGTTTCCAAAAGCAACCTGTCCGGGGGAACGATCCGGCAGGCCTCCCGGATATTCGGGGCGTTCTTGTAGGTAAGGTTCCCGGCGAAGGAGATGAAGTACCCCAGGTCCAAAAAAGTCCGGGCCTCCTCCGGGCCGTAGGAAAAACAATGCACCACCCCCCGCGCGCCGCCGTGGGCGGCCAGGATCTCCGCCGTTTCCCCCGGGGCGTCCCGGGAGTGGATGATCACCGGCAGACCCAGTTTTTCCGCCAGGTCCAGCTGCGCCTCCATCAGTTCCCGCTCCCCCGCCAGGTCCGGCCCGCCGTCCCCGCCGTCGTAGTGGTGGTCCAGGCCGAATTCCCCCAGGGCGCAAACCAGGGGTTCCCCGGCGACCGGGGAACCCGCGGGACCCCCGCCGGACAAGACCGAACGGATCTCCCTTTCCAGGGCGGGAACCAGTTCCCGCCGCCCGGCGATGGAGGCGGCGTGGGGCCACAGGCCGCTGGCGAAACGCACCCTGGAATGGCGGGAAAATTCCCTCACCCGCCCCGGAAGATCCCCCGGTTCCAGGCTGATGTCGATAAGCCCCGCCAAGCCGGCGGCAAAGGCTTCCTCCAGGGTTTTGTGGGGATCCAGGCCCCGCTTTTCCAGCAGGGCAAGGTGGGCGTGGGTGTCGATCAAGAGGGGGGGCTTTACGCGCGGCTGACTATCCATTTGCCCATTGTAGCGCGGCCGGCGGTTTTTCGCTATCCGGGAAGGAGGCTTTCCGCCGGTTCCCCGGGCCCGGGCCGCCGCGATTCCGCAATGCCGGGAACGAGACTCGAACTCGTACCCTCTCACGAGGAGGGGATTTTAAGTCCCCAATGTCTACCATTCCATCATCCCGGCTAAGCGCCCATTGTACCATGGGCCGCGTGTTTTATCAATTCGGCCCCTTACCGGCCGCGTAGTCCTCGATAATCTTCCCCAGGTTGTTTTCCCGGATCTTCACAATCCCCTGTTCCCGGTTAAAACTTTCCGTGGAATCCGAGGCGTGGGCGGTGTTTACCATCACGTTGCTGCCGAATTCCCGGCGGATCGTGCCCCCCGGCGCCTTTAGGGGGTCCGTGGGACCCAGGACTTTCCGGATCTTCTGGACGGCCCCCTCCCCCTCATAGACGAGGATCATGGTCTTCACCGGCTTGATCCCGGCGGGGCCGCCGGTTTCAGCGGAACCCCCCGCCCCCGGGGAAGCGCCGGGCCGCCGGCCGGACATGAATTCCACGATATCCCGGAACTGGCTCTGGGCGTATTCCACGCCAAACCCCGCGGCCAAAATCCGCCGGGCCTCATCGCTCAGGGTAACCTTGAATTCCCGCTCCAGGAGTTCCGCCGCCTTTTCCCCAAAAACCGGGGCCAGCTTTTCCTTCAGGGCCTCCTCCACGGGGCCGTAGAACTCCAGGGCCTCCTCCAGGGAAAACTGGTGTACCTTAACCCCCACCATCCGCAGCCCCGTACGGGAAAACATGTCAATGATCGTCCCCGGCTTGGAGGACGCGTAGGTCCAGTTGTCGGGCTTCAGGATCACCAGGGTCCGCTCCTGGCCGGGACCGGCGGGTATATTTTCCCGGCCCTTGAGGAAGCGGGCAAACAAAGCCAGGTCCTGCCCGGCCTCTTTCTGGTTCCGGGGCGTCAGGACCGCGGGCTCAAAGTAGGTAACCCTTTCCGGGTTCCCCGGATCGGTGATCAGGTCGGCGTAGGTATCCCGGATCGTTTCCCCCGTCAGGGAATCGAGCCCCCGGTGTTCCCCGTGGATAACGCCGCAGACGCGCGTCAGTTGAGCGCAGGCCTCCCGCCCCCGAAAGAGGAGCAGCAGGGTCGGGCGGGATTTGCCCCCCAGGAACAGGTTCTGTTCCACATAGTCCGCCAGCAGGGTAACCTCGTTGGGCCGGTTCTGTTCCCGCAGCAACCGGGCGTAGTCCCTGGTAAAGGCCTCGTCGGGGGCCAGCATCTGCGCCCCCGCCAGCTCCAGGTCGAGCTGGGACAAAAGCCGGGCAATCACCCCCCCGGTCCGGCTTTTCGCGATGGTATAGGGAGTTACCAGCACATACGAAAGTTCAGTATCCATGGCCCATTGTATACCCCCCGCCAAGTTGTTACAATATCCTCCATGGACCTCCACCATATGCGAAACATCGGCATCATGGCCCACATCGACGCCGGCAAAACCACCACCACCGAGCGGATCCTCTTCTACACCGGAAAAAGCCACCGGATTGGCGAGGTGGACGACGGCGAGGCAATCATGGACTGGATGGAGCAGGAACAGGAGCGGGGAATCACCATCCAGAGCGCCGCCACCACCACCTACTGGGACCGGGGGGGCGGGAAGTACCAGATCAACATCATCGACACCCCCGGCCACGTGGATTTTACCGCCGAGGTGGAACGGTCCCTGCGGGTCCTGGACGGCGCGGTAACCATCCTCGACGCCGTTAAGGGGGTGGAACCCCAGACCGAAACGGTGTGGCGCCAGGCCGGCCGCTACCGCGTACCCTGCGTGGGGTACGTCAACAAGATGGACCGGGCGGGGGCGGATTTTTTTCAGGTCCTCGCGGATATAAAGGAAAAGCTGGACATCGAAACCGCCGCCCTCCAGATTCCCATTGGCCGGGAAAGCTCCTTCGAGGGCCTCATCGACCTCATCGAGATGGAGGAACTCCGGTGGGACGCCGCCAGCGAGGGGGAAAAGATCACCCGGAGCCCCGTGGCCGCCGGGCGGGAAGAAGCGGCCCGGGCCTGGCGGGACCGGCTGATCGACACCCTGTCCGCGGTATCCGACCCGGTAACGGAAAAGTACCTGGCCGGGGAGGAGATCCCCGGGGAACTCCTCCGCGCGGAACTGCGCCGGGCCGCGCTGGAACGAAAGCTCCTCCCCGTGCTGGCCGGGGCCTCCCGCCGGAACACCGGGGTTCAGCCCCTGATCGACGCCGTGGTGGATTACCTCCCCGCCCCGGACGAGGTTCCCCCCGCCGCCGGGCGGCATCTAAAAAAAGAAACCGGCCTGGAGGTCCCCTGCGACCCCGCCGCCCCCCCCCTGGGCCTGGTATTCAAGATTCAGAACGACCGGGAGGCGGGAAGCCTCTGCTATGTACGGATGTATTCCGGCGCGATCAAGAGCGGCGCGGCGCTGTACAACCTGGGCAAGCGCCGGCGGGAGCGGGTCAACCGGATCCTGCGGATGCACTCCAACAAATCCGAGCCCCTGGACAGCCTGGGCGCGGGGGACATTGGGGTTATCGTGGGGATGAAGCTGGCCCAAACCGGGGACACCCTGGGGAGCGAGGGCTGGCCGGTGCTGCTGGACACCATGCGTTTCCCCGAGCCGGTAATCTCCGTCTCCCTGGAACCCCGGACCATTTCCGAGGGGGAAAAACTCAAGGACATCCTGGAAATCCTTTCCAAGGAGGACCCCACCTTTACCGCCCGGGAAAACGAGGAAACCGGCCAGCTCATCATCTCCGGCATGGGGGAACTCCACCTGGACGTGCTGGTAACGAAGATCCTCAAGGACTACGGCCTCCAGGCCCGGGCGGGGAACCCCCAGGTAACCTACCGGGAATCGATCGCCGCCGTCCGGGAACGGCGGGAACGTTTTTCCAAGGTCATCGCGGGCAAGGAAAACGCCGCGGCCCTTACCCTGCGGCTGGAGCCCCTCGAGCGGGGCGCGGGGAACCGTTACCAGTCCGCGGTCAAGAACGGCGGCCCGGTTCCGGCGGAGATCTTCCGCGCCGTGGAGCGGGGGGTCCAGGGGGCCCTGGCCTCGGGCATCGTCATGGGGTATCCCTGCGTGGACATGGGGGTAACCCTCCTGGACCTGGAGTATACCGAGACCGCGGGCACGGAGTTCGCCTTTGAGGCCTGCGCGAACCGGTGCTTTGACGAGGCCGCCCGGCTGGCGGAACCCCTGCTGCTGGAGCCGGTGATGGCGGTAAACCTCTTTGCCCCCCGGGAATTCGTGGGGGACGTGATCGGCCTGGTTACCCAGCGGGGGGGGCAGGTTTTGAGCGTGGACTCCAAGCCCGGCGGCGACGAGGTAAAGGCCGCCGCCCCCATGGCGAAGATGTTCGGCTTTATGACGGCCCTGCGGAGCGTCAGCCAGGGCCGGGCCGCGTTCTCCATGGAATTTTCCCACTTCGAAAAGATCCGCGGCTAATGGGGGGACAAACCTCCTCCGCCGCGGTATACTGGGAACACCATGAAAGCACGACTTCCAATCGCGGTTCTACCGCTTTTCTTCGCCCTGGCGCCGGTCCTTTTCGCGGCCCCGCCGGAGTTTTCCCTCAGCGCCGGGGGCGGCCCCACCCTGGGGGGGCTCTTCACCAGCTATACCATCACCGCCCACGAAACCAACCGCCTGGGCGAGCGGGTGGACCTTACCATGACCCAGGAGGCCCGGCAGTTCACCTACGGGGGGTGGGTGTTTTTTGACTTTACCTACGGGGAATTCAGCGTGGACATCCAGGGGGCGGTGGGCTCCTATACGGAAACCGCCCAGGGCAGCCGGGGGACGGGGGCCCTGTCCCCGGTGAACCGGGAGGGAACCGGCTCCGGGGCGTCCCTGGGCTTTACCCTGCTGGGGAAGTACCCCTTCCGCCTGCGGGAGGGGCTGTTGATCTATCCCCTGCTGGGGATTGAGTACCGGGTGGCCCTCGCGGAAAAGCGGAAACCCCAGGGGGGCGCGAAGTACAACCGCCCCAGCGGGGGGCCGGACGAATTCGACCCGGACCGGGAGTACCGCCTTTCCCTGTGGAACGCCTTTTTTATCGACCTTGGCGCGGGGGTAGATGTGTACTTCCGTTCCCCCCTGTACCTCCGGGGGGAGCTGCTCTACGCCATCCGGTTCCCCACGGGCTACGAAAACGCCGCCCTGGACTGGCTGCAGGAAGACTACGCCGGGGGGATTTCCCGGCCCAAACTCTTCGCCAACCCCGGCATGTCCGGGCTCACCCACGGCCCGGAACTCCGCCTGGCCCTGGGGTACCGGATTAAGTAAACCCCGGCCCGCCGGGAAGATTTAACGGCCGGCCGGGAAGATGTGACGGCCGGCCGGGAAGACTTGACGGCCGGCCGGGAAGATGTGACGGCCGGCCGGGAAAGTTTGACGGCCGGCCGGGAAAGTTTGACGGCCGGCCGGGAAGATGTGACGGCCGGCCGGGAAAGTCTGACGGCCGGCCGGGAAACTCTGACGGCCGGCCGGGAAAGTTTGACGGCCGGCCGCGCGGGAAGGATGTGGGGCGCGCCGGGACAAACCGCGGGGCGCGGGTCCCGGCTTTCCGGTTAGTTAGGGATAATAAAAGTCTTCTATAATCCCTCGAGCCGTATAACCAGTATTACCGTTGGTCTGAAATTCGGTCCAGGGAATGGAACCGCCTTTAAGTTGCGCGCCAGTTTTCGCTGTTCTGCCGGTGGAGTCAGGGGCGGTGGCGGTAATATACATCCTGCCGGGGGAATCGACACGCTTGCTCTGATCCGGGGAAGCCCCCAGGATCAATACATAGCTTTGCGCCGGTTCAATGAGGTCCTCAAGCACACTGAAGGTAAGCGAGCAAGGCCCAGGGTAAACACGGGAGACCGGCAGGAGGCCCACAAAGCCTTCGGCGGCGACGGCGGAACCCTTTAGCACGGTGGTCATCAGGCCGGGCGGATTGTACTGTATGGTAAGAGATCCAGGGAGAGATCCAGGGGGCTCTTTGATAAGGGACAGGGAAAAATTCCGCTCTTTATCCCTCTCGCTCATCTGCGTTGGCAAATCGCTGGAAACGATGCCGGTGATGGTGATGGAAACGTACGACGGCATATCGCTGGGGCCGCCGCCGCAGCCGGCCGCGGCCAGGAACAGCAGGACGGACAGCGCCAGGGCGGCGGGTTTAAAAAAAAGGACGGGTTTGTTCATGGATAACTCCTTGGGTTTTGTTTGGCCCAAAACCTTGTTTGTTTGCGAACCCCGGAAGGCGGCGCCCCCCGGGGTTTGCCGTTCCCCGGAATAACCTCCGGGGACGGCTTGTTCCCCCTAATCCAACAGCGGATCAAAGCCCGGGGGAAGGGCGTCCAGTCCTGTGTACGCGTCGTCGCCCTGGAGCAGGTAGTCCAGCTCCGGCGGCAGGGTGGGCATCTGGTACTGCATGGCGTCCTGGGAGTACCGCAGGCCCCGGAGCCCCTCGGGCAGGCCCTCCGCGGTTACCCCGTGCTGATCGCAGTAGCCCTCGGGAACGGTCCCCGCCAAAAAGCTGAGGGTGATCCCCGGGGGGCACGCGTTGTTTCGGAGCAGCCCCGAACTCCGGCAGACCGTGGCGTCCACAATTCCCGGGGGCCGGGGAAAATCCTTCCGGGGCAGGCCCTGGTTGTAGGCCTGCATCAGGTTGCCCCAGATGGGCCCCGCCAGGGACGCGCCGGAGACGTTCATCCCCAGGGAATTCCCCCCTTTGTCAAAGCCAAACCAGATGGCGATGGTGTAGTAGGGGGTAAAGCCCACGGCCCAGGCGTCGGACCAGTTCTGGGTGGTGCCCGTTTTGCCCCCCGCGGGAATCCGGTAGGTCGCGCCCTTGTCGTCCTTGACGTTCAGCTTGGCCCCGTAGCCCGCCCCGGAGGCGAGGGTGCCCATCTCGATGACCTTGGCGCACAGCCGGGTCATCATGTAGGCGTTCTGGGGGCTGATCACCTGGACGGCCTTGCCCATTTTTTCGTACCCGGCCCGCACCTCCCGCTCGTTGTCGATGACGATCTTGCCCTCCCGGTTTTCCACGGTCTTGATGGCGAAGGGGGTAACCGCCCGGCCCTGGTTGGCGAAGATGGCGAAGGCCCGGGCCATGGACAGGGGGGAAACGGCGATGATCCCCAGGCCCATGGGGTATACCCGGGGGAAGGTGCGGCTCTTTTCCTCGGGGTCGGTAACCCCCAACAGGGCCGCCGCCCGGTCGATGGCGGCGTCGAAGCCGATGCCGTCCAGGATTTTGAGGGCCGGGATGTTCAGGGAAAGGCCCAGGGCCTCGTAGAGCAGCACCGGGCCCCGCCAGGTGCCCTGGTAGTTGTTGGGCACGTAGGGTTCCCCGGTGGCGGCGTGGAACATTACCGGGGCGTCGTAGATGAGGGTGGACATGGTCCAGTCCCGGGAGTCGATGGCCGCGGAATAGTACAGGGGCTTGAAGGCGCTGCCGGGCATAACCTTGGCCTGGGTGGCCCGGATAAGCTGGTTGGTTTCGTTGTACTGGGAGCCGCCCACGATGGCCTTGATCTGGCCGGTTTCGTTTTCCAGCACCACCAGGGCGCCCTCTACCACGCTTTCCTCGATGACGGATTTGAACTTCTGGTACCCCGCGGCGGCGGCGGGTTTTATTCCCGGGATGTCAAACAGCAGGGACATCATGTCCACCGTGGGGTTAAGCTGCTTGCTGTACTTGTTTACCGCCTTGGTTTCGTCCTGGTGTTCCGCCGTGGCGTAGAGGTCCTCGAGGTTAAAGACCAGGGTGAGCATATTGGCCAGGGGTACGTAGACCCGCTCCGACCGGGCGGTGCTATAGCCGGTGTTGGCCCGGTACTTGGCGTTGGCCGTGGCGATGCCCCCGGCCATTTCCGTTTCCGCGAGTTCCTGAAACCGGAGGTCCAGGGTGGTGTTTACGGTGTAGCCGTCCCGGTAGTAGTCCATTTCGCCGTACATCAGCTTGTCCAGTTCCCGCCGGACGTACTCGCTAAACCAGGGGGCCTTATCCTCCCGGGCAAAGTAGGAGGAAATTCCTATGCGGGTGTAGTCAAAGGAGGCCCAGTACTCGTCAAACGAATGGCTTACCTCGTCCCGGGTGGCGTAGCCCAGCTCGACCATCTTGTCCAGCACTGTTTTTTGCCGGTCCATGGCTTCGTTGGGGTTTTGGATGGGGTTGTACCGGGTGGGGCTGGAAAGCTGGACCACCAGCACCGCCGCCTCCGCCAGGGTAAGGTCCCGGGCGCTGTGGCCAAAGAAATACTTGCTGGCGGCCTCTACCCCGTAAAGGCCGGGGCCCATGATCATATAGTTAAGGTAGATTTCGAGGATTTCGTTCTTGGTGTAGCGCCGCTCCATTTGGAGGGCCCACCATAGTTCCTTTAGTTTCCGGGAGATCTTCTTTTCCCGGCGGTCCGCATAGAGGGTTCCCGCTACCTGCTGGGTGATGGTGGAGCCCCCTCCCAGGTTCTGGCCCGTGATGACCCCCACAAAGGCCCTGGTGATGGCCCGGAAACTGAAGCCCCGGTGGTTGTAAAAATCCGGGTCCTCCCGGGCCAGCACGGCCAGGATCAGGTGCCGGGGCAGTTCCCCCAGGGTGATCAGTTCCCGCTTTTCGTCGGCGGAAAATTCGGTAACCACCTCTCCAGAGGCGTCGAGGATCTTTGTGGGAAGCGCGGGGTTCAGGGGTTTGTAGTTTTCCTCGTTTTCGATGTTTTCCGTGATGGCGATGGAGAGTCCCAGCCCGATGCCGATGAAGGCCGCCAAAGCTACCGTGGAAACCGCCGCCAGGCGGATAAAAGCAGAAGCCCGCATAGCCTAAGCATAGCCGGGGGCCTTCGCTTTGTCAAGGTATCCGGCGGGGACGGGCGGGCCGGGGGAAGCCTAGTCCCCCGGGTAATACACCACCCGGTTCCGGCCCGCTTCTTTCGCGGCGTAGAGGGCCGAGTCGGCCCGGCCTATGAGGCTGGTGATGGTGCAGTCGGGGAAGCTTTCCGCCACTCCTATGCTTATGGTACAGGGTATCTTAATACAGTTGTATATGGCGGGGGTGTTGGCCACCGCTTCCCGCACCCGTTCCGCCAGGTTCAGGACGTCGTCCTTTTTTGTGTCGGAGATCAGCGTTACAAACTCCTCGCCCCCATAGCGGGCCAGAAGGTCGTAGGAACGGAGGGCGTTCTTTATCACCCGGGAAACGTTCCTCAGGACCTCGTCCCCCGCCAGGTGCCCGCAGACGTCGTTGACTTTTTTAAAGAAGTCCAGGTCCAGCATCATGCTGTAACACAGGGAGTTAAAGCGCTTGGCCTTTTCCAGGGTAACCTGGGCCAGGTCCATAAAGTGCCGCCGGTTGTAGATCCCCGTGAGGGCGTCGGTATAGGCGGCCTTTTCCATTTCCTCCGCCTTGATGGTGGCGGTGCTTATCTTGTCCACCGCGACGCAGAGGTTCTGATGCAGCTCGTTGTGGATATGGGTGTTGGCTAAAAGCAGGGCCGCGCAGCTTAAAACCGATTCCTCGTCGGCGTTAAAGACCCGCTTTTCCAGGGAATGTTCGTATCCCATGAAGCCCCAAAACAGCTCGTTAAAAAAGATGGGCACAAAAAGGACCGCTTGAACCTTTTTGGACATGAAGGTTTTGATTTCCCGGGGGATGTTCTTGCTGAGGCGGTTGTAGTTTTTGCCCCCCTCCAGCACTTCCCTCAGTCCCGGCCAGGCGTAGTAGGGGCTGTCGGCGGCGTCTTCCTTGAGGGCCGGTTCCCCCTCCCCGGCCCACTCATGGACCCGGGAACAGTGGAGAACCCCGTCTACCAGGTGGTTTTTGTACAGGTACGCTCTGACAAGGCCGACGGTGCGGGCGGTCAATTCCAGGCAGGCGTGGAAATTGTTCTCAAACCCAAGGGTCCCGGCTTTAAGGAGCATCCCGGCCATTTCGGGGACGCACTGGTACAGCAGGTCTTTCCTGGCCAGTTCCCTGGTCAGGGTCTCGACTTTTTCGGCAAGCTGGGAGGGTTCCTCAATAAGCTGGACGGCGCCCAGCACCTGCTTTTTGTTCCCGTCCTGGCGGCTTTCTCCCACAATCCGGACCCAGCGCCAGGTCTTTGTCTTTTTATTGAAGACCCGGCAGTCCAGGGCGTCCTGTTTTCCGGCGGTTTTAAGGGCCCGTCTGAGGGTGTCGAAAATGTTCCGCCGGCTTTCCGGGTCCAACAGTTCAAGAAAAGCCTTGAACTCCAGGGAAGCGTCGTTCTCCAGGCCGGCGATGGCGGCGGCCCCTTGATCCAGGCTGATGATGTTATCCGACAGTTCCCAGAACCCCATGCCGCAGCCATTCGCCAGTCCCAGGAAAACGGAAAGCTGATCCGAAAGAAAATCGTACCCCGGCACTAGAGCATCTCCCGGTTTATGGGGCTTCCTATCCAAATCCCCTCACCCAGATAATCGACTCGCCGGCCCTCAATGAGGATCTGCACGTCCCTGACGGTACTAAATTCCGTGGCGGTTAAAACCACCTGTCTTCGCTGGCCTATGTAGCCTTCCACGCCAAAGGTGTTAAACAAAAAGTCCTCGTTAAAATCAATGTACGCCGTGCCGTCCCGGATGGCGGCGCTCAGGATTCTGGTGTTCCTGGGGATCAGGGAGATAAATCCCCGCTTTTCCTCCTCCGCCGAGGGGCCTTCGATGAGGGCGTTTAGGGCGTCCCGCATGGGGGTATCGCTGGCGGGCAGGCTCCGGGCAACCCTGTTCCAGAGGATTGCCCCGGTATTGTCCACCTTTAGGAGGTATACCAGCCGGTTCACCATCCTGGGGTTTTCCGGGGAGGGGCCTTCGTCAGGGGCCTCTTCGGGGGGGATTTCCCCCGCCGTCTCCGCCTCCGGTTCCGGGGGAAGCGCCTCCGCCTCCAGCGGTTCCGGAGGGGTTTCCCGGCTTTCGGGGGCCTCCTCCTTTTTTTGCCTCCGCTGGGCAAGGAATTCCAGCGCCCCGGTTCTTTCCACGGTTGTTTTTATCCGCTCCAGGTTCAACGCAAAAAGGAAGAGTATCCCCCCCGCAAAGGCCAGCCAAAAGAGAAACCAGCCTCCTGTTCCAGATTTTTTTCTTGACACCGCCACCCTTTATTATCGGTAAGCCGATCTCTTATCAATTACGACGTTTTGAGGGCGTCGTCAAAGGCCGTCGTGGAGGGGGCAAAGTCCGCCCGGCGGATAAATTCGCAGGCTTCCTTCGCGCCAAATTCCCGTTCCATGCCGGAATCTTCCCATTCCACCGAAAGGGGCCCCTGGTAGTTCATCGCGTTTAACTCCCGGATGATCTTGTCAAAATCCACGTTCCCGTGGCCCGGGGACACAAAATTCCAGCCCCGCCGGGTATCTCCAAAGGTGATATGGGAGCCAAGGATCCCCGCCCTGCCGTCCAGGGTCAGCGATACATCCTTCATGTGGGTGTGGTAGATCCGGCCGGCGAAGTCTCTAAGGAAGAGCGGGGGACTTACCCCCTGCCACAAGAGGTGGGAGGGATCAAAGTTGAAGCCCAAAACAGGCCGGTGGTTAAATTCCTCCAGCAGCCGCTGGGAGGTGTAATAATCAAAGGCTATCTCCGCAGGATGCGCCTCCAGGGCAAATTTAACCCCCTCTTTGTCGTACTCGTCAAAGATCGGGGTCCAGAGGCGGACAATCTCTTTAAAGGCGTCATCGATCATCTTTTCCGTGGTTTGGGGAAAAGAATACCAGCAGGCCCAGATGGGGCTGCCCATAAAGCCCGTGGTAACGCTGACCCCCATGTTTTTTGCCGCCCGGGGGGCGTACTTCATGTACTCAATGGCCCATTCCCGGATTTTTTCCGGCTGCCCCGCCAGGGCCGGGGGGGCGAACCCATCCAGCCGGGGGTCCCAGCGGTCCCCCACGCACTGACCGATCAGGTGGGTTCCCAGGGCCCAGGTTTTAAGTCCATATTTGGCAAGAATATCGAGTTTGTTTTTGGCGTAACCGGGATCGGCGGCGGCTTTTTTCAAGTCCAGATGATCGCCCCAGCAGGCGATTTCAAGTCCATCGCAGCCAAAGGATTTTGCTTTGGCGCAAATCGTCTCGAAGGGCAGATCCGCCCATTGTCCGGTAAACAAGGTAACTGGCCGTGACATTCTTTCCTCCCAAAACTGACAAAGGTTCAATTATCTATTATGTACTAATTGAGTTATTTAATGACTTCAACTAGAAAGCAGGTTTATTCTAAACCAGGGCCCGGGAAAAATCAAGTTTTCCGCGCCGAATCCCTGGTATACTGATTCCATGGAACACGAGCGGAATTCAGCGTACCGGTCCTGCCGGCTGTGCCCCCGGCGCTGCGGGGTGGACCGGACCGCCGCCGGGGTTTCCGGCGGCCTGGGCTATTGCGGGGAAAGCGCCGTCCCGCGCCTTGCCTGCGCCTCCATCCACCGGGGGGAAGAGCCGCCCCTTACCGGGGGGGAGGGCGGCGGCGGTTCCGGGACAATCTTTGTCAGCGGATGCGGCCTGGGCTGTGTTTTTTGCCAGAACTACCAGATTACCGGCCATGCCCCCGGAACGGCCCGGGGAAGGCCCCCCGGTCTTGAAAGGGCCGCTGGCGCGGGCCGGGCGGTGGATACCGGTGAATTTGCCCGAATCTGCCTGGCCCTGCGGGATCGGGGGGCGGAAAACATCAACATCGTTACCGGAAGCCACGCCGTTCCGGCCATCGTGGAGGGTATCGCCGCCGCCAGGGCTGGGGGACTGGAGATCCCCGTGCTGTGGAATTCCTCGGCCTACGAACTGCCCGGGACCCTGGACCTTCTGGCGGACACGGTGGACCTGTACCTGCCGGACCTGAAAACCCTGGACCGGGAAATCGCGCGCCGGTACTTTAACGCCCCGGACTACCCGGAGATCGCCGCGGCGGCGATTGTCAGGATGATGGACCGGGGGCCGGTGATGGTCCGGCACCTGGTCCTGCCGGGGCGGCTGGCCGCTACCAGGGATGTTCTGCGCTGGTTCGCGGATCACCGCGCCGGGAAGGCCGGCGGAACCCGGGAGAGACGCCGGGGAAAAGGAGGCAAAACCTGGAATCTCTCGGCTCGGCCCGGCGCCGCGCTTTCCCTGATGTTCCAATATACGCCGGTCTTCCCGCCCGGGGCGGGACAAAAAGGGGAAGCCGCCCCGGACCGCTATATCGGTAAGGGGGAATACGAAAAAGTTCTGGGCTGGCTTGACGAATTCGGCATAGAGGACGGTTTCTGCCAGGAGCTGGTTCCCGGCGGCGCGGACTGGCTCCCCGACTTTGACAAGCTCAACCCCTTTCCTTCGGATCTGTCCGCGCCGGTGTGGCACTGGAAAACCGGTTTTATCCCCGTTGGACAGGGGGGCGATTTTTTGTTACACTAAAATCAGCAGCCTCGTTCTGAAGGGCGGGGTATTCGATATGTTTACTAACCCGGTTAGTCAGTAAACACGTCCCGCGATTTTTCAGGCTCAAGCCTTACAAAATCGCGTTTGTAAGCGGAAGTTGTTCAACAACCAAAATTATTGAACAACTCTAGTAAACCCCTCCGCCCGGATAAACGGAAGCGAGCTTGACAATGGCAAAAGAAAAAACGGTCTATGCCCCCGGCGAACTCGCGAAAGTCCGGGACAAACTGGGAACCCTCGACCAGCAAGAGGCCAAGCGGATGGCCCAGCTCCTGGGCGGGGAGGTGGGCTACGAACGGAGTGAAAACCAGGAAACGGTCCGGAGCAGGCCCCGGCGGACGCGGCCTGAGACGGTGGAAGCCGGCGCCCGCGGGTCCAGCCGCCGGGTGGAAAGACCGGGAAACAGCCTGGAAACTTCGCGGTCCGGGGCGCGTAAAAAAAAGTCCCCCCAGGACGATTCCTCGGACAACCCCGCGGTTCCCATAAAAACCAACTATTGGGAGCGGGTAAAAATGGACCGGTACTGCGCCCAGTTTGAATTCGGCATAAAAAATTCCGGCCAGGTCCTGGGATCGATCTTTTCGTTTTTTAAGGATCCCCCGGACAAGGTGGCCCCTTCCTTTGTGAACAAGCGCATGAACGAGTACTACCAGCGGCTGGAGCTGCTGGTTACTTCCATCAGGACCCTCCTGCCCCGGGGCAACACAAAACGGCTGGAAAAATTAAGAAGGGTGTCTCCCTTTGCTTTTTCGATTCTGGAAACCATGCGGTACTGGAATATTGAGCAGATATTGATTAACCTTTCCCGAATTCAGACCCACCCCCGGAACGTAACGACCGCGGACTTTTCCGAAATCCTCCAGTACATTTACAAACCCCTCTACATTCTGGAACAGCTTGATCCGGAGATCCACATTAAAGGGGCCTTTAAGATACTGTACAAGGTGCTTTTCCTGGAAAGTCCCGAGGAGGCTAAAACCAAATTCCAGGAAGTGATCCGCACGGCCCTTGCCTCTTACGGGGTTATCCTGCGGGATGTCCGTTTCCAGCTTTATCCCCTGTTGATGAAGCTCCTTTCCCACTGTTTCCTTCCCTATTCCGCTTTTTTCGCGGAGCGGAAAAACCGCCTGGAAGCCTTTTTACAGGTAAGCGGCGAGGACCGGATCAACCCCCGGGACGGGGACGGCCTGGCGGTGGGGGATGTGGCGGAGATTTCCCAGGCCGTGGAGGAGGAAAACGCCCCGGAGGAAAAGGCGGAGACTCCCGATGGGGATGGGGAGATCTTTGATGAAAGCGGCCTTGAGGAGCTTCCGTCGGAGGAGGAAAAGGCAAAGCGGCAGGCCCTGGAATCGGAGGCCAAGGCCCTGGAGCGGGGCCTGGCCGCGCTGGAAATGCTCTTTCCCGAAGCGGGGTGGGACGATCTTGCCTTCTTCCCCGATTTATACCCCTACTTTTTTGACGTGTTTAAACTGAAAAAGGGGGTCGCGCTGATCGCCCCCACGGACCCCCTCCAGCAGGTGTACATGCTAAGCCGAATTCTGGAAGAACTGTGCGAGGCCCTCCGTTTTACCGCCTTTGGGGCGATCACCGGCTATGACGGCGCCCGGGAGCGGATCGACGAGCCCCTGGGGAGGATCGTCAATGAATGGCGGAAAATCTTCGAAGACGCCTTCGAGAAGGAGTATTTTAAACGCCTGAGCGAGTACTGCCGGCTCCTGGAAAACACCGCGGAATCCAGGACCAGTAACTATGCCAAGCGGCTTCTTAACGAACTGTACTGGACCAAGCGGCTCTATTTCCTTCCCAGCTACAAGTTTGACTCGATCATGCCTCCCCCCTTTCAGAAGGACGCCATCGAGGCCCTGTACCCGGAGATCCGCTCCCTGCGCCGCTACCTTACCGCCGTGGCCGCGGGCATAGAGCAGGGGAACAAACAGGGGGGGGCGGAAACCCGGGCGCTCTGCGAGGGTATTGAAAACCCCTGGGACTCCTACATTTTCCAGATACCCAACCCGGTATCAAAACGCATGGACGCCCTTCTGCCCCCCAAAAAACGAAACAACGCCGCGCTTATCTATTTTTCCCTGGCGGTAACGGTGGTGCTGGATCATCTGGTGAACAACCCGAACAGCTGGGCCTATGGGGAAAAGAACGGCTTCCTCTTCCGCAGCGAAAACGGCGAGGGGTCGCGGCCGCTCTTTGGGGTGGACAACACGGTCGATACGGAGCAGATCTTTAAACAGGTCCTTAAAAAACGCCAGGCCGAAGCCGCCCAGGCGGAGGCCCAGAAAAAATCCCCGGAAAACGGCGGGTAAGACATGGCTCTCCTGGCGGATCTTCACAACCATTCCTGCCTTTCCCCCTGCGGTTCCCTGGACCTTTCTCCCCGGGTTTTGGCGGAAACCGCCGCCGCGAAGGGCGTTCAGGTCCTGGCCCTGACCGACCATAACACCAGCCTTAACTGTCCGGCCTTTGCCGTCCACTGCGGGCGGCTGGGGATCATCCCCTTTTACGGCCTGGAAGTAACCACCCAGGAAGAGGTCCACATGGTCTGCCTTTTTGCCGGCCTTGACGCCGCCCTGGCCTTTGGAAGCCATATTTACTCGATTATCACCCCCTTCCCCAACAACCCGGAAAAAACTGGGGACCAGGTCTACGTGGACGCCGAGGACAACATTGAGGGGGAACTGGAATACTTCCTTCCCAGCGCCGCCGGCATAGGCGTGGAAGCCCTGGGACCTAAAGCCGCGGAATACGGGGGCATCGTTATCCCGGCCCACGTGGACCGGCCGGCCTTTTCCATGTACAGCCAGCTGGGGGCCGTGGTGGACGGTCCCTGGGCGGCGGTGGAGTGTGTCCGCCTCCCCCCGATGATAACGCCTCCCCCCGTCATGGGCGTTCCGGCCCCCGGCGGGGCCGGCCCTCCCCCCCCGCCAAGCCCCTTAAACACCCTGGGCTACCCCCTCACCACCGGGTCCGACGCCCACTACAGGGAGCATGTGGGCCGCCGCCCCTTTGAGCTGGACATCACCGGGGAAGAACTGCTCCCCGGCGGCCCGGGACGGGACGCGGACCTGGAAGTCCTCAAGCGGGCACTGGCCCGGCGGCCCGCGGGATAGGGCGGCCCGGGGCGGGGCGTTCGCAGACCCCCCCTTCCGTCCCGGGGGCCGCCGCCCGCCTTCCCGCGGTATTGCCTAATCCTCCCCTTTTTCGCTATAGTAAACTCATTCATTAGACCTGTTCAGGGTTACCGGACAAGCCTAGCGGGCTAAAAGGAGTACCATGGCCCAGCCTCATCAGCGTCAAAGCGGTCTCTACCGGCGGGAGGATGAACGCGCCTCCTGCGGCATAGGGTTTGTGGCGGACATCAAGGGCCGCCCCTCCCACGACATACTCCGCCGGGGACTGGAAGTCCTGGAGCGGATGGAACACCGGGGCGCGGAAAGCGCCGACAACAAAACCGGCGACGGTTCCGGCGTCCTCCTGCGGATCCCCCACGGTTACTATAAGAACCTCATCCCCGGCCTGCCCGAACCGGGAAACTACGGTACGGGGTTGATGTTCTTCCCGGCGGATAAAAAAGAAAATCCCCCCCGGAAAGGGGCGGACCATGCCGGTCTGGACCGAACCATAGAAGAAACCGCCGCCGCCTTGGGCCTTAAAGTCCTGGGCCGGCGGAAGATCCCCGTTAGTTCAGACGTTTTGGGCCCCATGGCCGCCGGGGTGGAACCCGCCATGGAGCAGCTGGTCCTCGTACCGACCGCCGCCACCGGGGCCGCCGCCGAAGGCGCGCTGGAACGGTCCCTGTACATCTTTCGCAAACGGCTGGAAAAACGCTTCCGCGAGGAAGGCGTCCCCTGGTACATGCCCTCCCTTTCTTCCCGGACCATCGTGTATAAGGGAATGCTCATGCCCAACCAGCTTAAACCCTATTTCCCCGAACTGGAGGACGAGGGGATGGAAACCGCCGCCGTCCTGGTCCACTCCCGGTTTTCCACCAACACCTTCCCCGACTGGCCCCTGGCCCAGCCCTTCCGCATGGTGGCCCACAACGGGGAAATCAACACCATCACGGGAAACCGCTTTTGGATGGCCGCCAGGGAAGCCCTGTTCGAGGCCCCCGAGGCCGCGCTGCTGGATGGAAGTTCCTTTGGGGAGGCCCTCAAGGGAATCTTCCCCGTCATCGAGCCGGGGCGCAGTGATTCGGCGAGCTTCGACAACGCCCTGGAACTCCTCGTCATGTCCGGGCGGGGCCTTCCCCAGGCCCTGATGATGCTGATCCCCGAATCCTGGAACAGCAAAAACCCCATCTCCGGGGATCTCAAGGCCTTTTACGAATACCACGCCTGCGTTATGGAACCCTGGGACGGGCCGGCCTCCATGGTATTCTGCGACGGCCGCTATGTGGGGGGCACCCTGGACCGGAACGGCCTGCGCCCCTCCCGGTACACGATCACCAAAGAGGGACTCATCGTCATGGCCTCCGAGACGGGGGTCCAGGACTTTAGGCCGGAGGAAGTGGAATACAAGGGCCGCCTCCTGCCGGGAAAACTCCTTCTGGTGGACATGGCCGAGGGGCGGATCATCCCCGACGGGGAAGTCAAAGAGCGGGTCTGCCGGGCCAAACCCTACGCCGACTGGGTAAAAAACAACCTCATCGCCCTGGACCAAACGGCCCCCGGCGGGGCCCTTTCCTCCGAGGGAGAGACGGAACTCCCCGGCGGCCGGGACCTGCTTTTCATGGAGCGGGCCGCCGGGTTTACCCGGGAGGACCAGGAACGGCTCCTCCTTCCCATGGCGGAAACCGTCCAGGAACCCGCCGGCTCCATGGGCACCGATACCCCCCTGGCGGTTTTTTCCGCCCGGCCCCAGCCGATATACTCCTACTTTAAGCAGGCCTTTGCCCAGGTTACCAACCCCCCCATCGACTCAATTCGGGAAGACCTGGTGATGACCCTGACCAGTTTCGCCGGCCCCCAGCAAAACCTCCTGAACGAAACCGAAGACCACTGCCGGCGGATCAAGGTCCTCCACCCCATGATGACCGATGCGGATCTGGACCGGCTCCTGGCCATACCGGGATTTACCTCCCGAAGGCTAAACGCCGTTTTCGTCGGCCCCCGGGCCCTCGCCTCGGCCATCGACGTCCTGGCCGCCCAGGCCATAGAGGCCGTAAAAACCGGCGTTTCCCTCCTGGTTATCTCCGACAAAAAGGCCCTCCACCCCGGGGCGGGCTTCTGCGCCATCCCGGCCCTCCTCGCCGTGGGGGCGGTCCACCACGCCCTTATCACCGCGGGCCTGCGGATGAGGACCTCCCTCATCGTGGAATCCGCGGAACCCCGGGAACTCACCCACTTCGCCCTGCTCTTTGGCTACGGCGCGGACCTGGTGGTCCCCTACGGCGCCCTGGCCTCCCTGGAAGCCCTGTTCACCGGCTCCGGCTCCGGAGCGCCCAAGCGGGGAATCGGCCCCATCCAGGCCCGGAAGAACTACCTCAAAGCCCTGGACAAGGCCATGCTCAAGGTCATGTCCAAGATGGGGATCAGCACCCTCCGCTCCTATCGGGGCGCCCAGGTATTCGAGGCCGTGGGCCTGGCCGGGGAAGTGATGGACAAATGCTTCCGGGGAACCCCCAGCCGTATCGGCGGGGCGGGCTTTGACGAACTGGAACGGGAAGCCGCCGCCCTCCGCGACGCCGCCCAGGCGGCCTGGGAAGCGCGGCCCGAACCGGCGGGCGCAGACTTTATCCTGGACGGGGCCGGCCAGTACCGGTGGCGCCGCCGCGGCGAACGCCACGCCTGGAACCCCGAGGCGATCTACCTCCTCCAGTGGGCCGTCCGCGGGGGGGACTACCAAAAATTCAAGGCCTTCACCGCCGCAGCAAACACCCTGAACCAGAGCCCCCACGTTATCCGGGGGCTGTTGGACTTCGCCCCCTCCCCCGGCCCCATCCCCCTGGAAGAGGTGGAACGGGCCGAAACCCTGATGAAACGCTTTACCACCGGGGCCATGTCCTTTGGGTCCATCTCCAAGGAAGCCCACGAAACCATCGCCCAGGCGATGAATTCAATCCAGGGGCGGTCCAACTCCGGGGAAGGCGGCGAAAGCCCCGAGCGCTTTTTCCCCCGGAGCGACGGCCGCTGGCTGCGGAGCGCCATCAAGCAGGTGGCCTCCGCCCGCTTCGGCGTAACCAGCGAGTACCTGGCCAACGCCGCAGAACTGCAGATCAAGATCGCCCAGGGAGCCAAGCCCGGCGAGGGGGGCCAGCTTCCGGGGCACAAGGTGGACGCGATGATCGCCAAGACCCGGCATTCCACCCCCGGGGTTACCCTCATCAGCCCGCCCCCCCACCACGACATCTACTCCATCGAGGATTTGGCAGAGCTGATCTTTGACCTCAAGAACGCCAACCCCGAAGCCCGGATCAGCGTCAAACTCGTGTCCGGCGCCGGGGTCGGCACCATCGCCGCGGGGGTAGCCAAGGCCCACGCCGACAGCATCCTCATCTCCGGCTACGACGGCGGCACCGGGGCCAGCCCCCAGTCCAGCATCCGCCACGCCGGCCTCCCCTGGGAGCTGGGCCTCGCGGAAACCCACCAGGTCCTGGTCCGGAACGGCCTCCGGGGCCGGGTGCGGCTGCAAACCGACGGCCAGCTCAAAACCGGCCGGGACATCGTCATCGCGGCCATGCTGGGGGCCGAGGAGTTCGGCTTCGGCACCGCCGCCCTCATCACCCAGGGCTGCGTGATGATGCGGAAATGCCACGAAAACACCTGCCCCATGGGGGTAGCCACCCAGGACCCGGAACTGCGGGGACGCTTTAGGGGCAAGCCGGAATACCTGGTAACCTTCTTCCGCTTTTTGGCGGAGGAAGTCCGGGAGATCATGGCCTCCCTGGGGATACGGACCTTCGACGAGCTGGTGGGCCGGGCCGACCTGCTTGTCCAGCGGGCGCTCCCCGGCGCGGAAACCGGGGCGGCCCCGGAACCGGCGGCCCCCGGCGGGAACAGCCCCCGGGACCTTGCGACCCGCAAAGCCGCCCTGGTGGACCTCTCCGCCCTGCTCCACCGGGAGGAGGGCCCCCGGGGAATCCCCGGCGGCCAGGCTATCCACCACGAAACAAGCCAGATCCACCGGATTGAGCGCGTCCTGGACCGGACGCTGATCGAAAAGTGCGCGGCCGCGCTGGACAAGAAAACCCCCGCCTCCTTCAGCCTCCCCATCAAAAACACCGACCGGGCGGTGGGAACCATGCTCTCCTGGGAACTGAGCAAACGCTTTGGCGGTTACGGCCTGCCGGAAAACTTTATCACCGCCGACTTTACCGGCTCCGCGGGACAAAGCTTCGGCGCCTTCCTGGCCGGGGGCATCACCTTCCGTCTGGCGGGGGATTCCAACGACTACCTGGGCAAGGGCCTTTCCGGGGGCCGGATCGTGGTGTACCCCCCGCCGGGGTCCACCTTCAGGTCCAACGAAAACATCATCCTGGGGAACACGGTCCTCTACGGGGCCACCGCGGGGGAACTCTACGCCGCGGGAATCGCCGGGGAGCGGTTCTGCGTCCGCAACTCCGGGGCCACCGCCGTGGTGGAAGGCGCGGGGGACCACTGCGCCGAGTACATGACCGGGGGCCGGCTGGTGGTCCTGGGCCGGGTGGGCCGAAACTTCGCCGCCGGTATGTCCGGGGGTATCGCCTACGCGCTGGACCTGGACGGCGATTTTGTGTTCTTCCTCAACCAGGGGATGGTGGAACTCTCGGGCCTGGATAACGCGGAGGACGAAGGGTTCGTGAAGGACACCATCTCCAAGCACGTCTACTGGACCGGCTCCGCCTACGCCCAGGACATCCTGAACCGCTGGGAGGAATTCCGCCCCCGGTTCATCAAAATCCTGCCGGTGGAGTACAAACGGGCCCTCCAGCAGATGAAACTCGCCGAGATCGACCGGAAGCTCTACGAAATCCGGGAACGGGAAGAGCTGGAGATGAAAGCCTAAGGGGAGGCGCCCCTCCTTCCCTCCCGGACCGGCCCCCCGGCCGCCAAGCCACCATCATCGACTGCCGCGCCCTTTTAGGAACGGCCCCGGTTCCGCAGCATCCCCGCAAGGGCCTTGAACCGCTTGTCCCCGGTGGCCGCCAGCAGGGCGATTCCCAGGGCGGCGAAGAGAAGGCCCCCCAGGGCCAGGGGCAGGCCGTACCGGATCAGGCGGCCCCCCTGGGAGCCGCCGGCCAGGGCGGCCCCCAGGGCCCGCAGCCGGCCTCCCAGGAGAAACACCGGCGCGGCGGCGGCGCAAGAAAGCACAACAAGCTTGGCCGCGTAGAGCGCCGCCGGTCCCAGGGCCTTTCCCAGCGCGACCTGGGGGTTCCGGCTCAGGAAAACCAGGAGCAGCGCCGTGTTGGCCCCGCTGGCGATGGTCAGGGCCAGGGCCACCCCGGAACCCCGCATCGGTCCCGCCAGGGCCGCGGCCAGGGCGATGTTCACCCCAAAGGAGAGAATCCCCGCCAGGGTAGGGGACCGGGTATCGCTTTGGGCGTAAAAGGCCGGGGCAAGGACCCGGTTGAGGGCGATGAAAAACAACCCCGGCATGTGGAACATAAAGGCGGCGTGGGTAAGGGCCGCGGAAGTGTCGTCGAAGCTCCGGGTTTGGAAGAGGAGGCGGATAAGCGCGTCCCCCTGGACCAGAAAAAAGAAGGTAACCGGGATAGTGATAAGGGCGATGATGTCCATGGCCTGGGTAAGGAGCCGGGTGTAGTCCGCCCAGCGGCGGGACTTGGCGTGTTCCGCCAGGTCCGGCAGCAGGACCGTGCCGATGGAAACGGCGAAAACCCCCAGGATCAGCTCTTGGAGCCGCAGGGAATACTGGAGGCTGGACACAATCCCCTCCCCAGCCCGGCCGGCGAGGGCGGTGGAGACCAGGTCGTTGATCTGGTAGGCCGCCATGCCGATGATGGTGGGGCCGATAAGGGCGAGGGTCCTGCGGACGCCGCTGTTTTTCAGCGCCCGGCCCAGGCCGGTAAAGGCGAACCGGAACCCCCGGCGCCACACAAAGGGAAATTGAATCGCCGCCTCCAGGAACCCCCCAATAACGATTCCCGCGGCCATAGCCCGGGCGGGATTGGCGGTAAAGGGCGAAAGGCCGTAGGCGCAGGCGATGGTTACGGCGTTGAGCAGGATGGGGGCGAAGCCCGAGGGGGCAAAGACCCGGACGCTGTTCAGAATCCCCTGGAACAGGGCGGCGATGGAGATAAAGGCCAGGAAGGGGAACATCAGCCGGGTTAGGAGAACCGTTTCCTCCAGGGCCCGGGTTTTGAACACCGGAATGATAAGGGGGCAGAACAGCGCCCCCAGGGCCGCGGCAAGGCTGACAAAGAAGGTGAGGAAGGTAAAAACACAGGAAATAAATTCCCGGGTTTTGGCGCTGTCCCCTTCCAGGAGGTACTCCTTGAGGGTGGGGATAAAGGCCACGGCGATAGAGCCCTCGGCGAAGAGGCGGCGGAAGAGGTTGGGGATCATGAAGGCCACGGAAAAGGCGTCGGAGAGGGCGCTGGTTCCCAAGAGGGCGGCCTTGGTCATTTCCCGCAGCAACCCCAGTACCCGGGAAGCCAGGGTAAGGACCGAAAGGAGGGACCCGGAACGCAGAAGGGAACGTTGGGGCTGGAGGGAACCGGCGGAAGCGCTCATTGTCTGGATTACTATACCACAGGATCGGTCATCGTCAAAGCAAGGACGGCGGGATTTTCACCAAAGTGAACCCCCCGCCGCCATTCAGCGCTCCAGGCCAGCCGGCGCGTTGGGCCAGCCAGCGCGCCGGAGCCGGTAACTGTACCGGAGTTTTTGCTATGCAAAAACCCCGATGTGATTCGGCGAAGCCGTAACCAGCGCGCTGGAGCTAACAAGCGCGCCGGAGTTTTTGCCAAAGCAAAAACTCCGATGTGATTCGGCGGAGCCGAATCACGTTAGTCTCGCATCGTTCCCTTTTGCTTTACCCCGATCAGCGGGATAAAGGACGCCAGGAGAACCACCGACAGCAGCAGGCCAATCACAATCCCCACCGTGTAGGTTACATTCGCGCCGCCGGTAATCCCGGTAACCAGCGGCCCCAGGCACTCATTGGCGGAGAAAAAGTACGAGGTAACCACCACGGTCATAAAGGCCGCCGGCAGCAGGGTAATCCAGTAACTCTTGGCGGTCTTGGCCAGGTAGGCCGACGCCGCCCAGAGGCCAATCGTCGCCAGGGTCTGGTTGGACCAGGAGAAGTAGCGCCAGATAATGTTAAAGTTCTTCGCGCTGGAAAGGGAGAACAGCACCAGCAGCACCCCCACCACAAACAGGGGAATCGA
>JAIRPD010000080.1 GCA_031257195.1 Treponema sp.
CCGTACCGGGCACAGCCTGCCAATTGACAGAAAAGATTTTGGAGGTGATCTACAAAGTATGATGGATAGGGTATGACACAGGGAACAAGAGCGATACTATGGAAGAATACAAATCACTATAGAACTCAAATGTCCCCGATGCCATAGAGGTACTATAGTCCGAAACGGGAAAAAAAGCACGCGGCCCCCGGACTGATCTCTGTAAAGACTGCGGGCGCCAGTGTATCGCGGATCATGAAAAAACCTACCGGGGATGCCTCTCCGGTATAACCAATCTGGTAAAAATCATGCTGGTACGGGGAATCGGTATACGGGACATCAGCGCCATCCTCAGAATAAGCGTTACTAAGGTACTCAAAGTCCTTACTTCAGGAGTTTATACGGTACAGCCGAAGAAAAAACACTATGACTGCCTGGAAATAGACGAGTTTTTGACGTATGTAGGGGAAAAGAAGAACAAAGTCCGGCTCATTTACGCCTATCACCGGGAGTCCGGCGAGATTGCGGGGTATGTATGGGGAAAGCGGGACTTAAAAACCGCGGAAAAGCCGCGGAAACGGCTGATACGGCTGGGAATTAGCTGGGATACGATAGCGGCTGACGATTGGGACAGCTTCCTGACGGCCTTTGCCGATAACAGCCGGTTAACCGGCACAGCGCACACGGCGGGGATAGAAGGGAATAACCGCCGGTCCGGCGCCGAATCAGACGGGTTTTCAGACGAACCTGCCGCTTTTCCAAGAAGCTCTTCAATCATTGGAAAGCCTTTAGTATGGCTTTCCACTACATCAATTATGGCTTCGTTTGAGCTTCATCATACTTTATGGATCACCACCAAAATTTCATATCTACATTATTACTTCCAACCATTTTAGCCCGTATTGCACATAACGTTCCGGTTGTATGAGACGTATGGGCGTACTCCATTGTTTTTAAATATCTTTTAAATGATTATTGTAAAACGAATCTATTTTTGGTATTTCAGTTACTAATTTTTCCATAATTTGACCGTCTTTCATATCTCTAATAATATCCATATAATAAAATCTGAGAATACCGGCATTATTTATTTTTTCAATTTCTTGCGAAAATGGTTTCTGATCGTTAATATTCATATCGTTAAAAACATATAAACAATAACAAGATTCTATTTTTGTATTAATTATTCTCTTCCTTAAATTTTCAGAATAAGTTTCATATTTTCCATGGTGCGATCCTATTTGCGTGTTTGATACAATATACCAAGGCCATGTTGGAAAAAACCTGTTTCCTCCAGAAACAAGTAGAAAATTACTTGGATATAATGTCTCAAGAAATAAAGATTTCATATCCGGTGTCTTTTCAAAAATCCCCAAATCAATTTGTTTGATAAGATTATTGCATGTTTCAACTTCTTGTTTGTGAAACAATTTTGGTTTGCCATTTATTTTTGTTTTTATTTTAGAATATTCTAAAGCCCTTTTTCTAAGACAATCGGCACAAAGTGTTATCCTTACAATACCGGCAATTCGTTGACTGCCATAATCTTGGGTATATTTTATTGTTTCTCGATGAATATGCACATCCTCAAGACTCAAAAAATCATAAAATATTACAGATGGCTTTTTGCAAATGAAACATTCTTTATTCATAGTTGGCATAGTTTATCCCTCCATTAGAACCTTACCTGTATTTTATATTGTTATTTACAATATGTCAATATATTTTAACAAATTTTAGCCCCATTTCGTATAACGTTCCGGTTGTATCTGACGTTTTTGCGGTTGCGATAAAGGAATTGCGTAGCAATTCCAGCGGCGGGCAAAATGTGCCGGAGAAAAACCGCACAAAGGGGCGTAGCCCCGACTGCGGTTTTTCTCCGGCCAAGCCGCCGCAAGGCTCTTATAATTGTTGCGTAAGCAACAACCAAGCGTATACAGCCTGTTATGCGACGTGAGGGCGTACTCCATTTCTTTGATATTAATATTTCCTCAAATTACTTTTAAGAAGTGGTCTTATATAATATTCAATAAATCCTAATAAATAGTCAAAGTGCCATTTTGAAGTAATAATTTCACAAGTTATTACTTTTATTCTTCTTTCATTATAATGAGCTTTATCTTGATTATGACGTTTTATATATACAATACTTTCTTTTTGTGATAAACCCATATCCACCATTTCTTTCACAATTGGATAAGGAATATCTAATGTCTCATTTATTATTATTTTTGATAATTTATAATAACGATTCTCCTCAGTAAAATCATCAACGGGTAAATACTCACCACCTAAAAAATTTTTTTTTAAGTTACCATCATTCCATTGATAACCATCATAGGGGGCATGGTATCGTCCATTTACATCTATAACAGGTTGTTTTTTATTTTGCATATTCATATTTTCTTCTATTCTTTTGCGGCGGTTGATGAGTCTTTGTTCCACATCTATCATTTTTTTAAAGAAATCATTAAATAAAAAACCATTTGATGTCTTCATAAAGATACCTTCGTTTTATAGTATTATTATTTTATTTTCATGTCAATATATTTTCGATTCATTTTAGCCCCCATTGCATATAACGTTCCGGTTGTATGCGAGGTTTGGGGCGGGTAATAGGGCAATGCGTAGCATTGACCCCCGCCCCAAATGTGCCGGAGAAATCGGACTAAAGTCCGTTCGCGCAAAGGGGCGCAGCCCCGGCTGCGGTTTTCGTAGGCCAAGCCGCCGTAAGGCTTTCTGATGCCGCGCAAGCGGCTTCCAGGCGCATACGCGCCTGTTATGCGAAGTGCCCCACATTTCATTATTTTTTATTTAAATTATATTTTTCAAACCTTTTTTGTATTACGTTATTCATCTGAATTGATAAATCATTGGTTTGTAACCATAATGTATGTATTATATTACTCACCTCAGTTGTAAATTCAATAAATTTTTCTACATTTTTTACATCGTTTATATTTCTTAAGTTTGTATAATATTCATCTATACTATTTGAATTCATCAAAATTGTATCTTTGTTAAAAGATATTTCTGGAAATTCGATATTTATTAAATTAAATATATAATTTAACTTCAACATTTTATTTGCGGAAAAAACACTTAATTCGTATTCCGTGAAATCGCCTGAAGTAGTATATAAATTTCTTGAAATATTAATAAATTCATAAACATATTCAAAAAACTTCAAAAACAGATCATTTATATTTGAAAATGCCTCTTTTATTTTATAATATTCTTCCTTTTTGAATTGATATTTCAACCCGGAAATACCAACCTTGTAAGAGATTATCCATCCAATAGTTGTTAACACTATACTACTTAATATAGGTATATTATTAAGTAGCGAGTTAATAATTTTATCACACATATTATAACCCCAGTTTTGATGCCTGATATTCATCACGGAATTTCTTCCACGTATATCGCACCAAAAGCTGGTTTTGACCGAGAAGATTATTTGTATCTCTTTCAAATCCAGCACTATAAACAAGATGTATCAAGTCAACTACAAGTTCGGGTGAATATTGTCCGAATTCCTTTGTAGTTGCCGTATAATTTATTGGCTGGAACATAAGATATTCTGTACCAGTCTGAATATCATAATTTGTTTGCCTGCCAAATCTATTAACGAGTATACTTTCAAGATTTTTTTCATTACTGTCACTCGGATCTTTATAGAGAACACTTACTCGATAAAGTTTTCCATCAATAAAATTAAAAATCCGTTGTTTTATGCTGTCAGTGACATTATCCTGAAAAAGTTGTTTAAGATTCGCATCTTCATCATTTGTCTTTAGGACAACATCATCGCTGATACTATATGCCCTTCTGACATCTGCAACAGATGCACCCCAAGGAACCTTATCATAACCCATAATAGGCTTCGACTGTGCAACCACTTGCATTGAGACCATGAATAAACCAAAAACAACAAAAGCAATTGTCCTTTTCATATTTACACTCCTTGTTAAAGATTATACCCTACAAGTATTTTCCTGTCAATACTTTTTCAGAAAAAATTGTAAAAAATTCTTGTGGGGCATTTCGCATAACGTTCCGGTTGTATGCGACGTTTGGGGCGGGTAATAGGGCAATGCGTAGCATTGACCCCCGCCCCAAATGTGCCGGAGAAATCGGACTAAAGTCCGTTCGCACAAAGGCGCGCAACCCCGGCTGCGGTTTTTCGTAGGCCAAGCCGCCGTAAGGCTTTCTGATGCCGCACAAGCGGCTTCCAGGCGCAAACAGTCTTGTTATGTACCGTTTTGCTATACCATTATATTATTTTTACTAAATAACTAATCAAAATATAAATACTCTATTTTGGTAAATATTATAAAATTATTTTCTTAAAACATTTCAATTTTTTTTAGTTTTTTTTATTTGATCATATTCTTCGATGGGTATATTAGCCAAACAACCTTTTCCCCAAAATGCTATATCATCAATAGCAAGCCATCTACTTTTTTGGCCATACGTGAAATCCAAAATACAATTATAACCTTGATTATTTGCTTGTTCAGCCAAATTGTCTTTTACATCACGTAAAGACTTTAATTGAGCACCAAATTTAAAGCTAAGATCACATTGGATTAACGGACCACGTACAGCCTTCTGATGAGAACCTTCTATGAAAACTATACCATTATAAATAACAGTATAGGCCATTATTCATCTTTTTCGAGAATGACAATGATTTCATTTCTTGATGATCCGATAAATCCGGGAAATTCTCCAGAAGTACAAGAGATAACCCTCCAACCCTGTTCAGCATAAGCGTTTAATGCTTCTTCCAATTTTCCAGGATCAAATTTACTGGAGAACCACTTGTCTTTTTGCGTCAAAACTTTATATTTTTTCATAACAACTCCTTGCTCTTAAAGATAGTTTTAGATTATACTAACTATAATATTTTATCAAGTAAAATTTTTAAAAATTCATAAATTTTATAGCCAAATGGCGCATAACTCCCAATACCCGAACCTTTGGTTCGGGTATTGGTTGCTTTTTATTGCCATTGCCATTTTGGGGGGTAGCGGAATACCCGCTTCGCGGGTATGGAGCGTAGGGGGGCCGGTCAATAACCGCAACGGCTGCGGAATAAATGTCTGGAAACAGGCCCCCCTCCCCATTTCCCTACACGTCCAGATTGCCCACCAGCAGCGCGTTTTCCTCAATGAATTCCCGCCGGGGAGCGACCAGCTCACCCATCAGGGTCGAGAAAATCCGTTCCGCTTCCACGGCGTCGTCCATGTGAACCTGGATGATATTCCGCCGGGCGGGGTCCATGGTGGTTTCCCAAAGCTGGCCGGGATTCATTTCGCCCAGACCCTTGTAGCGCTGGATGGCGACTTTCTCCGGGTCCCGGCCGGAAGCGGCCAGGAGCCGGTCCTTTTCCGCGTCGTCGTAAACGTAGAAATTCTTCTTCTCGTAACTCACCTTGTAGAGGGGCGGCATAGCCAGGTATACATGGCCCCGCTCAATCAGTTCCGTCATGTAACGGTAAAAAAACGTGAGCAGCAGGGTACGGATATGGGAACCATCCACGTCGGCGTCGGCCATGATGATAACCTTGTGGTAGCGAATCCGGGCGGCGTCAAAGTCGCCGCCGCATCCCGCGCCAATGCTGGCGATGATGGGCTGAAGCTTGTCGTTGGTCACCACCTTCTCGATGCGCTGCTTTTCCACGTTGAGCATCTTCCCCCAGAGCGAAAGAATCGCCTGGAACCGGCGGTCCCGGCCCCCCTTGGCGGACCCCCCCGCGCTGTCCCCCTCCACGATAAAAAGCTCGCACAGCGCCGGGTCCTTCTCGGAACAGTCCGCGAGCTTGCCCGGAAGACCGGCGCTGTCCATGGCGTTCTTCCGGCGGGTAGCGTCCCGGGCCTGGCGCGCCGCGATCCGGGCCCGGGCGGCCAGCACGGACTTCTCCAGGATACCGGCGATTATCTCCGGGTGCTGATCAAAAAACAGTTCCAGCTGTTCGTTGACCATAGATTCCACCACACTCCGCACCTCGGGGTTTCCCAGCTTTCCCTTGGTCTGCCCCTCGAACTGGGGATTGGGGACCTTCACCGACAGCACCGCCGTCAGCCCCTCCCGCACATCGTCGCCGGAAAGGGGCTCGTCAATCTTCTTCGCCTGTTTGGACCGCCGGAGGAACTCGTTGAGCGTCCGGGTCAGGGCGGACTTGAACCCCACCAGGTGGGTCCCCCCCTCCCGGGTGTTAATGTCGTTGACAAAGGAGTACATAATCTCGTTAAAACCGTCGTTGTACTGGATGGCGCATTCCACCTCAATCTGCCCCCCGGTTCCGTCCTCCCGCTGACCCTCAAGAAAGACCGGCTCCTGGTGCAGCACCACCTTGCTTTCGTTCAGGTATTCCACAAAGCTCCTGACCCCCCCGTCAAACGTGAACTGATGGGCCTTGGGGGTAGAAAGCCGTTCGTCCCGGATGGTGATCGTAAGCCCCTTGTTCAGGAAAGCCAGCTCCCGCAGGCGGTTGGAGAGGGCGTCGAAGTTGCAGGTAGTGGTCTCGAAGATCGAGCCGTCCGGCCTCCAGCGGATAACCGTGCCCCGTTCGGCGGAAACGCTTTCCCCGTAAGGCAGAACCGGCGCGCCCAGTTCCCCCGCGGCCCCCTCGGGGATCCCCGTTTTGTACCGCTGGCCGTAGAGCTTCCCGTTGACCCGCACATAGGCCTCGCACCATTCGGACAGGGCGTTGACCACCGAAACTCCCACCCCGTGGAGCCCGCCGGAGACCTTATAGGACTTCTTATCAAACTTGCCCCCCGCGTGGAGCCGGGTCATCACCAGCTCCAGGGCGCTCACCCGTTCCGTGGGGTGGAGGTCCACAGGAATACCCCGGCCGTTATCCTCCACCCGGACCACATCGTTCCCCTCCAGCACCACCAGAATCGCATCGCAGTACCCCTGCATCGCCTCGTCCACGGAGTTATCCACCACCTCAAAAACCAGGTGGTGGAGCCCGTCGATCCCCGTGGTTCCAATATACATCCCCGGCCGTTTGCGAACCGCCTCCAGCCCCTTGAGTACCTGAATATTTCCCGCGGAATAGTTTGAGTCCATGGGGATAAGGATACCCCGAAGGAGGGGGAATTTCCAGAGGGCGTCCCCCCGCCGCCCCGCCCCGGGCCCGCCGGCAATTTGACGCCGATTTGACCCGCCCTTGACAGAGGTTTGGGCTTGGACCTCTATGCTGTACCCGTGGACAAGATCAGCGTCAGCGGCCTGAACCTCTACTACGGCTCCTTCCAGGGGTTAAAGAACGTTACCCTCGCCGTCCCCGAACGGGAGATCACCGCCCTCATCGGGCCCTCGGGGTGCGGCAAATCCACCCTCCTCAAGACCCTCAACCGGATGAACGACCTGGTAGAAGGCTGCCGGGTAGAGGGGCAGGCGCTGCTGGACGGGGAGGACATCTTCGGCCCCGCCATGGATGTGCCCTCCCTCCGCAAGCGGGTGGGGATGGTGTTCCAAAAGCCCAACCCCTTTCCCATGAGCGTCTACGACAACATCGCCTTTGGGCCCCGGACCCACGGCGTCCGTTCCCGGGTCAAGCTGGACGAGGTGGTGGAACGCTCCCTCCGGGACGCCGCGATCTGGGAGGAGGTGAAGGACCGGCTGCGGAAGAGCGCCCTTTCCCTTTCCGGCGGCCAGCAGCAGCGGCTGTGCATCGCCCGGGCGCTGGCGGTAGAGCCGGAGGTACTGTTGATGGATGAGCCCACCAGCGCGCTGGACCCTATCTCCACTTCAAAGATAGAAGACCTTGCCGCGGCGCTGAAAAAGAACTATACCATTATCATAGTGACCCACAATATGCAGCAGGCGGCCCGGGTCTCGGACAGGACGGCGTTCTTCCTGATGGGAGAGATGATCGAGTACAACGCCACGGACGCGATCTTCTCGAACCCCCGGGACCCGCGAACCTATAACTACATCACCGGGAGGTTTGGCTGATGCGCGACAGTTACCTGAAACAGCTTGAGTTTCTGCACAGCGAGTTGATCCGGATGGGCGCGCTCTGCGAGGAGGCTATCGCCTGCGCGATGAAGGGCCTCCTGGAGGACAGCCCCCTGTTCCGGGACAAGGCGGCGGAGCTGGAAAAGGAGATTGACCGGAAAGAACGGGAAATCGAGAGGTTCTGCGTCCGCCTGATCCTGCGGGAACAGCCCGTGGCGGGGGACCTGCGGCAGATCACCTCCGCGCAGAAGATGATCGCCGACATGGACCGGATCGGCGACCAGGCGGCGGACATCGCCGAGCTGTCCCGGTTTCTCGCGGGGGGCGGCGTTAAGGGCCGGGTCCATATTGACGATATGGCGAAGGCCGCGGGCAAGATGGTAACCGACAGCGTGGACGCCTTTGTGGCCGCGGACCTGGCCAAGGCCCGGGCGGTGATGGCCTACGACGATGTGGTGGACGGCTTCTTTGTCAAAATCCGGGAGGAGCTGATTGAGGCGATCGCCCAGGACAGTTCCTCCGGCGGCGCCTGCCTGGATATGCTGATGGTCGCCAAGCACCTGGAGCGAATTGGGGACCACGCCCGGAATATCGCCAAGGGGGTGGAACACTGCGTCGCGGGCCCCCGGGAGCCGCTCCCGTGATTTACCTGGTGGAGGACGACCAGAGCATCCGGGAGCTGATCATCTATACCCTGGAAAAGAACGGCCTGGAGGCCCGGGGGTTCGCGGACAGCCGGCCCTTTTGGGAGGCCCTCCGGGAGCGGCCGCCGGCCCTGGTGATCCTGGATATTATGCTCCCCGGCGAGGACGGGCTTTCTATTCTGAAGCGGCTCCGGGTCCAGGCCGCCACCCGCCGGCTCCCGGTGATGATGCTCACCGCCCGGGGGGCGGAATACGACAAGGTACTGGGCCTGGAAACGGGCGCCGACGATTACCTGGCCAAGCCCGCGGGGATGATGGAGCTGGCGGCCCGGGTGAAGAGCCTCCTCCGGCGGGCGGAGATGGGCGGGGCGGAGGACGGCGAGGAATACCGCTGGGGGGCGCTGTATGTCAACGTCCCCCGCCACGAGGTATGGGCCGGGAACGGGGCGGTAACCCTGACGGTAAAAGAATTCGACCTCCTGGTGTACCTGTTGAAGAACGCGGGGCTGGTGCTGTCCCGGGAGCGAATTCTTTCCTCCGTGTGGGGCTACGAATCGGCGGCGGAAACCCGGACGGTGGACACCCATATCCTTACGCTGCGGGCCAAACTGGGGCCCCAGGGCCGGGTGATTCAAACCGTGCGGGGGGTGGGCTACAAGGCGGGCGGCCCGGCATGAGGCGGACGATCCTGGCCCTGGCCCGCGCCATGGCGGGGGTTTCCATTATCCTCACCGCCGGGCTTATCTACTGCGCCGCGTACAAAAGTTTTTCCCGGTCCATGCGGAACGATACCGCCGCCGCGGCCCTGTACATCGCCGCGGGGCTGGAATCCTCCGGCGCCGCCTACCTGGAATCCCTCGCGTCCCCGGGGAAGGGCGAGTTATTCCGGGGGCGGCTTAACCGGCGGGTTACCCTTATTGACGGGAAAGGCCGGGTGCTGTTCGACTCGGCGGCCAGCGTGGACGCCATGGAAAACCACCTGAACCGGCCGGAAATCGCGGCGGCCCTGGAAAACGGCGCCGGGGAAAGCCTGCGCTTTTCCGAGACAATCAGCCGGCAGACCTACTACTACGCGCTGCGGCTGCGGGCCCCGGCGGGGGGGGACGGTTCCCCGGGAACCCCCGAAAGCGGGCCGGCGGTTTTGCGGGTGTCCTACACCACGGACAGCGTGATCGTCGTCATCGCCAACCTGATGATCATCACCCTCCTGATCGCCGCCGTCATTTTTATCCTCCTGAGTCTGGCCGCCTCCCGGGTAACGAAAAAGCTGGTGGAGCCGATCAACCGCATCGACCTGGACAACCCGGAGGAGACCCCGGTCTACGAGGAGCTGACCCCGCTGCTCCTGCGGATAAAGCGGCAAAACGAGGCTATCGCCGGCCAGATGCGGGCCACCCGGAAGCGGCAGCTTGAGTTCGAGGCCATCACCGGGAATATGCGGGAGGGCCTTATTGTCCTGGACCGGGAGGCCCGGATCCTTTCCTGCAATAAAAGCGCCCGGGCGCTGCTGGATGTTCAACTGGAACGGGTGGAAAACCACAATTTCCTCGCCATCCGCCGGGACGAGCCTTTCCGCGGGGCCGTGGAAAAGGCCCTGGGCGGCGCGGCGACGGAGGCGGCTTTTACCGCGGGGAACCGGCGTCTGCGGCTTTTCGCCAACCCCGTGGGGGACAGCGGGACCATCCAGGGGGCCGCGCTGGTTATCCTGGACGTAACCGAGGGGGAAGACCGGGAACGGCTTCGCCGGGAGTTTACCGCCAATGTGTCCCATGAGCTTAAAACGCCCCTCATGGCCATATCGGGCTACGCGGAGATCATGGCCGGCGGCCTGGCCGCGCCGGAGGATATGCCCCGCTTTGCCCTGAAGATTTACGGGGAAACCCAAAGGCTCATCACCCTGATCGGCGACATTATGACCCTTTCCAAGCTGGACGAAAAAGACGAAGCCCCGCTCAAGGAAAAGCTGGATCTCTTCGCCCTAACCCGGGATGTGCTGACCCGGTCCAGCGCCGCCGCGGCGGTCCGGAATATCGCCCTTTCCCTGGAGGGAAAGGCGATGGAGATGACGGGGGTCAGGCAGGTACTGGACGAGATGATCTTCAACCTGCTGGACAACGCCCTGAAATACAACGTGGAGGGCGGCCAGGTCCGGGTATCCCTGGAAAAACGGGACTCGGAAATCCTCCTTTCCGTATCCGACACGGGAAGCGGGATTCCCCCGGACGAGCAAAGCCGGATCTTTGAGCGCTTTTACCGGGTGGACAAAAGCCGAAGCGGCGCGATACCCGGCACCGGCCTGGGCCTTTCCATCGTTAAGCATGGGGCGGCCCTTCACAACGCGAAGGTTGAAGTGGAAAGCGACGGCAAAACAGGGTCCCGGTTTACCCTGCGGTTCCCCGCCTAGAAGCCCAGCTCTTTTCCCACGATGATTACCTTGATCCGCCCGGCGGGTTTGCAAAGCCTGGTGATTACGATGTGGGAACAGACCGAGTCGGGGCTTTTGCAGTCCCCGCAGCGGCCGTTCACCGCGCAGGGGGTTTGGTGCGACGGGAAGCGCTGGACATTGAGGGGCGCGGCGGTGTGCCTGGCCCTGGCTACGGCCTCGTCCAGGGTCTGCGCCGTCTTGTTGATCCCCGTAACGATGATCACCTGCCGGGGGCCGTAACAAAGGGCGGCTATCCGGTTGCCCACGCCGTCGATATTCACCAGCTGGCCGTCCTCGCTGAGGGCGTTGGTACTCATCAGGAAGGTGTCGCAGAGCAGGGCCCGCCGCATCAGATCGACCTTTTCTTCCGGGCTTTTCGCCGCGTCCCGGTTGATAAGCGCGTAGCCCCGCCGGTCCGCCTCGCCGTACAGGTCCATCGCTTTGGCGGTCGCGGATCCTCCCCAGGCGATCACATGATCCCTGGGGATCAGGGCGAACACCTTTTCCACCGCTTCGGGAATATCCCCAAAGTACCAGGCCTCAAAGTGCCGGGCCTCCAGGGCCTTTACCAGCGCCGGCCCCAGCTTGGCGTACCGGATCTCGTGAATTGATTTTTCCATAAAACAGCCTCCTTACTATACCCCGGGGGGATTTTTTATTACCATGGATCAGTATGCGCAAAACCGCCGTTTTAGCCAATATGGTCTGCGTCCTTATGTGGGGTTTTTCCTTTATATCACTTAAAGTCGCCGTTCCGGTGATCCCCCCCATGACCCTGGGGGCGGTCCGTTTTGCCATCGCCGCGCTGATTTTGGCGATCCCCTGCCGCCTTATGTCCGGCGAAAAGCCGCGGGTCCGGGACCTGCCCTGCCTTGCCGGTTCGGGCTTCGCGGGGGTTACCCTGTACTTTTGGGGGGAAAACAACGGCGTGGCCCTGATTACCGCCTCGGAGGCCTCGATTATCACGGCGGCCATCCCCGTCCTGACCATGACCGCCGAATGGTTCGCCGCCAGGCTGTTCCCCGGGGGGGAAGCCCCCCGCCTTGGCTGGCGGCGGTGGCTGGGGGCGCTCATCTCCGCGGCGGGGGTTGGTCTGGTGGCCCGGGTTTCCCTGGCCCTTTCGGGAAACATCACCGGCTACCTTTACATGGGCGGAGCCGCCCTTTGCTGGGTGGCCTACGGCTTCCTTACCAAACCCCTCTTTGACCGGGGCCGCTCCCAAATTTACATTGTCTTCTGGCAAAACTGTTTTGGCCTTTTGGGTTTCCTCCCCTTCGCCGCCATGGAACATTCCCGCTGGACCCCGCCGTCCCTCCCCGTGGCGGGCCACGTCCTCTTTCTGGCGGTTTGCTGTTCCGCCCTGGGCTACTGGTTGTACGCCCACGCCCTCAAGGGGCTGGGAGTTTCGGCGGCGGCGGCGTTTATCAACCTTATCCCGGTGGTAACGGTCATCGCCGGGTTTTGCGTCCTAAAGGAGCGGCTTAGCCCCCTCCAGTGGGCCGGGGCGGCCCTGGCGATGGCCGGGGTATACCTGGCGGTCCTGCCCCAACGCCGCGTTTCCCCCTCCCCCCTCCCGCCCGGGAACGATCCGCCGCCGCCGGAAAAGGCCGGCCGCCGCGGATAAAAAGGACCGGCGCGACGCCGGGGATCAGGACAGTCAGTTCACCGGTCAGGATAATCACTACGCGCGTCCCTGCCGCCAGGAAGGACGCCCCTATCGCCAAGAAGGACGCCCTTATGATCAGGAAATGCGCCCTTATTACTAAGAAGGATGCCCTTATTGTCAGGAAACGCGCCCTTATGATCAAGAAACGCGTCCTTATTGCCAAGAAGGATGCCCTTATTGCTAAGAAATGCGCCCTTATGATTAAGAAACGCGCCCTTATTACTAAGAAGGATGCCCTTATGATCAAGAAACGCGCCCTTATGACCAGGAAACGCGCCCTTATGATCAAGAAACGCGCCCTTATAACTAAGAAACGCGCCCCTATCGCCGGGAAGGGCGTCAGGATAGGCGCCGAGGACGCGCGGATGGTCACGCGGGAGGCGAAGGAAGGGTATCAAGGGGCGGATGGGACGAAAGGGAAGGGGCCGATTCCCGGCCCTGAAGGGAACGATGGTAAACCGGCGGCGTCCCGGGGGGAGAAACCGGCGGGCATCTCCCCGGGGAACGCCTTTTCCCGGTCCCCGGCGGGCCGGGCCGGGAAGAACCCCGCCCCCCGGACCGGGGCGCGAACGGCGGCGGAGGGGTTAGGGGGCCGCGGAGAGCGCCGCCCCAATCGCCGTGGTATACTCCGCGTCCCTGGGGTACTCAAAGCGGACCTGGTGCATAAGGGTGATTTGTTCCAGGACCCCCCGGCCAATAAGATTGCCGCTGCCGTTTCCCGTAACCACCACTTTATCGGTGTTTCTGCTTTTGGCGGCAAAAACAGAAAGCATCCCGATCACCTGGTACACCATATTGATCAGCGCCAGGGCTATATCCTCGTTCCGGGCGTTGTCCAGCATCTTCCCAAAGTTTGAGGCGGTGCTTTCCCGGTTAAGAAAACTCAAGTCCGTTTCCATGATGTCTTCCATCAGGAGGTCCACCTGGTTCAGCCGCCCCCGCCCGGCCAGCTCCATGACGCTCTTGAATTCCGACACGGAAAAGAGCCTTTTCGCCAGCCCCAGGATGGTGCCCCCCCCTACCCCCGAGCCTCCCAGGTGGGATACGCCGCCGTTTCGCGCGTCGATAATCGCCGTCCCGGTGCCGATGTTGGCGATGATGATGTTATCCCGGCCCGCGAGAAAGGTTCCCCCCGCGCCGATGGACTTGATTTCGTCCACCTTGCCCGTGGGGATGCCGAACAGATCGTCTTTTATCTTGGGGGCCCCCGCCCCGGTGATCATGATCCGCTGAATTTCGCCGATTTTGACGCTGTTTTCCACGATCATTTTGCCAAAAGCGCCGGTCGCGGAGGTTACCGCGTCGGAAGCCTTGGTTTTAACCCGGTGAATAACCTGTCCCTCCTGGATGGAAACCGCCTTGGTGGTGGTACTGCCGATGTCAATTCCTATGATCATGCGCTTTTCTTTCCCGCGATAAAGTATATAATCATTTTAAGGAGTTTTTTCATGCCCGTCAAATGGATGGTGCTGGGTATCGCTGTTCTGATGTATACCCTGATTGTGATCTTCCCCGACAGGAAATCCTGGAGCGCCCTGGGGGCGGCGCTGCTGATGATCCTGGTCCGGGCGGGGGGCGCCCAGGACACGTTTTTTTCCCTGATCCGCGAGGCGGGAACGGAGCTTATCAACTGGGATGTGCTGATGATCTTTGTGGGCAGCCTGGTGATCGCCGAGCTTTTTATCTATTCCCGGGTCCCGGCGGTGATCGCCGATTCCCTGGTAACCTGGTCCCCCAATGTGGGCATCGCCATGGTGCTGATCCTCGTTATGACGGGGATAATCAGCGCCTTTGTGGAAAATGTGGCCACCGTTCTGGTGGTGGCCCCCATCGCCATGGCGTTGTGTACCAAGCTGAACCTGAATCCCATCTGCTTTATGACGGGCCTGGCGGTGATGGCGAACCTGCAGGGTACGGCTACCCTGGTGGGGGATCCCCCGTCGATGATCTTCGCCGACTACGCGAAGTACGGGTTTAACGATTTCTTTGTGTACCATGGCAGGCCGTCGATCTTTTTCGCCGTCCAGGTTGGGATGGCGGTGGGGGCGTTGTTTTTTTACTGGATCTTCGCCAAGAACGGGGGCAAGAAGGTGGAGGTGGAACAGGAAAAGATCCTTTCCATGACGCCCACATGGCTCCTGATCCTGATGATCCTGGGCCTGGCGGCGGCGTCCTTTGTCTATGGGGGCCTGTCCCTGGCGTCGGGGCTGATCGTGGTGTTCCTGGCCCTGACGGGCCTCGCGTGGTTCCGCTGGAAGCGGAAGGAAAGCGCCGCGAAAACCTGGGAGCTGATCAAGGGCCTGGACTGGGACACCTCGTTTTTCCTGATGGGGATCTTTGTGGTGGTGGGGGCCGTTTCTTCCGTGGGGCTTTTGGAGGATTTTACCGCCTTCCTTTCCCGGGTTATCGGGACCAACGCGCTTTTGGGGTTTGCGCTTATCGTGGGGGTGTCTACCCTCATCTCCGGCTTTGTGGACAACGTGCCCTACATCATTGTCATGCTCCCGGTGGCGGCCTCCCTTTCCCGGGCCCTTTCCCTAAACCCGGAGCTGTACATGTTCGGCCTCCTGGTGGGTTCCTGTCTGGGGGGGAACCTGACTCCCTTCGGGGCTTCCGCCAATGTGGTCTCCCTGGGGATCCTCCGCCGGCAGAATATAACGGTAACCTTCGCGCAATGGCTTAAAATCGGTTTCCCTTTTACGCTGTTAACCACCCTCGCTTCGGCGCTGTTTATCTGGTTTGTCTGGAGATAGGCGGCCCTTGACGCGCGTGGCGGGAAAGGAGTTGTCCGGCGGCCCCGGTGTTGAACAGGTTAAAACGGTTTAGGAAGAAGGAGTAACCAGTTGAAAAAAGCGCTTTCCGTAAAAGCTCAGTTTATCATTCTTTTTATGGCTTTTATTATCGTTCTGAGCGCGGCGGCTTCTTTTATCGCGGTCCGAAACGCGTCAAAGATCGCCTCTGAAATTCTCGCGGACGCCGGAATCTTTGTAACCCAAAAGGCCGGCTCCATGATTGACGGGGACGCGTTTGAGGCCCTGGCGAAGTCGCTGGATCCCAATGACCCTTACTACGAGGAAACCCGGGAAAAGCTCTATACCCTCAAGCAGTTTTCCAGCTGCGTATACCTTTACACCATGGCTCCCAAGGAGGGCAGCATCTGGCGCTACATCATTGACGGAAGCGCCCCGCCGGAGGATACGGAGCTTTTTTCCGCCCTGGGGGATGAGGCGGATGTGGCGAACTATGACAGCGCCTTTTTCGCGTGCCTGGAAACGGAGACCCTGCAATCCAGCGCCCCGGTGTATCAGCAGGATTGGGGCTGGCTGGTATCAATTTATCTGCCCATCAAGAATTCCTCCGGGACCATGGTGGGAATTGTGGGGGTGGATTTTAACGCGGAAACCCTGGTGTCCCAGCTGCGCCTTGGGACCCTCCACCAGGCGCTGATCGGCCTGGTATCCGCTATCGCGGGGATTTTTGTTATTCTGGCGGGGCTGGGGATAATCTTTAAACGGCTGAACCATGTCAGCCGCATCCTTAAAAACATTTCCGAAGGCGAGGGAGACCTTACCACCCGGATAACGATAAACAAGAACGATGAAATCGGCGTCCTCGCCTCCTATTTTAACCTTTCCCTGGATAAGATACGAAATCTGGTAACAGCCATAAAGGACCAGACGATTAACCTGTCCAACATGGGCGCGGAGCTTTCCTCCAACATGGAAAGAACCACCCAGGCGGTCAATGAAATTACCGCGCACATTCAAAACATCAAGGATAAGGTGATAAACCAGTCCGCCAGCGTTACCGAAACGCACGCCACCATGGAACAGGTAACGGGCAACATCGGCAGGCTCAACGGCCATGTGGAAAAGCAGAGCGTCAGCGTCTCCCAATCATCAACGGCCATTGAGGAAATGCTGGCCAACATCCAAAGCGTTACGAGCACCCTGGTAAAAAACGAGGAAAACGCGCTGGCCCTGACCTCGGCGTCCGAGGAGGGGCGGGCGGGACTGCAAAAGGTCTACCAGGACATCCAGGGAATCGCCCGGGAAAGCGAGGGGCTCCTGCAAATAAACGCCCTGATGCAGAATATCGCCGGCCAAACCAACCTTTTGGCGATGAACGCGGCCATCGAGGCGGCCCACGCCGGAGAAGCGGGCCGGGGCTTCGCGGTGGTGGCCGACGAGATCAGAAAACTGGCGGAAAATTCCAGCCGGCAGTCCAAGACCATCTCCCAGGTGCTAAAAAAAATAAAAGAATCCATCGATCTCATCACCACCTCCACCACCAGGGTACTGGAAAAATTCCAGGACATTGACGACCGGGTTAAGGTTGTGTCGGTGGAAGACACGAGTATCCGGCGCGCCATGGAGGAACAGGGCCAGGGAAGCAAGCAGATCCTGGAAACCATAGGGGAGGTAAATGACATCACCAGGATGGTAAAGGATAGCTCGCGGGAAATGCTCATGGGAAGCAGGGAAGTGATCGAGGAAAGCAAAAACCTGGAGATCGTTACCCAGGAAATAACCATGGGGATAAACGAAGTGGCCGCCGGGGCCGAGCGAATCAACCACGCCGCGAACCAGGTAAACGAGATGAGCGTTAAAAATCAGGAATACATTGATACCCTGGCGGTGGAGGTGTCCAAATTTAAAGTGGAATAGCCCTACTTTAGCTCCGCGTCCATCTTGGCCTGAAGGTTCTTTTGAATATAGGCCCGAATTTTGGCTTTGACCGTGAAATCGACCTTGTAGGTAAAGACAAAAACATACACCTTGTTATTGTTTTCCATCCGGGAACCAAAGACGATCCCCTCGGCCTTGATAAGGGCGCTTTGCAGCTTGATTTGCATGTCGGAGAAGAGGGAATTTTTCGCCAGCTCCACGAACTCCGAAAAAACGCAGGAAAAACCCACCACGCTAATGTCCCGGATATCGCCGGTTATATAGCGCCCGTCTTTCAGGGACAGGTTAACGGTGGTCATCGTTTCCCCCCGGGTGTCGGCCCGGATGTACTTGCGCCGCCCCTTGGCCTCCGCGGCCCTGAGTACTTCCAAAAGGGCCGTCATCAACTTGGAAACGTCCGACTTAAGGGAAAGAAAACCGCAGGGGACATGAAGGACATCCAGGTAAAGCTGGCGGGCGGCGGCGGTATTGGCGCTGGAAAGGATTCCAATGGAAACGGTTTTGGTAACCGCGTTTTCCATGACGGTCCGGATCCAGGCTTCCCACTTGTCCGCCCCCAGAACCTCGTCGATGCTGGCGAACACCACGGAATCAGGGTACTTTCCCAAAACCCGCTGGAGTTTACTTTCCTCCCGGGCCGCATAGACCTCGTACTCCTGCTGGGCCAGCCCGGCGATTACCTCATTTTGAACAAAAACCGATGGATGAAGAAAGAAAACCTTCTTTCCCGTCAATCCGGTGTTGTCATCAGCCATACTAATATGGTATTCCATAAACAGGTTTGATTGCAAGAAGTCCCGCTTTCACGGTCCTTTTTCCCCTCCTGTGGTCCCTGCTGGCCGCCTGCGCCGGGACCAAGCCGCCGGAGCCCCGGTCGGAGTATGTCCTGGGCACTTTTTGCCGCGTCGATCTCTTTGAATGGGGGAGCGCCGCCGTGTATGACAGGCTCTTTACCCGGCTGGCCGGGCTGGACCGGATTTTCAATGCCAGCCGGGAAGATTCGGAACTGGCGGCCTTGAACCGGGCCGCGGGAAGGGAGCCGGTTCCCCTTTCCCCTGAACTGTTTGCCGTCCTAAAGCGGGCCCTGTACTTCGCTGAAGCGTCCGGCGGGGCCTTTGATCCCACCGTGGGGCCCCTGGTAAAACTTTGGGGGATTGGTACGGATACCCCCCGGATTCCCCCGGAGGCCGAAATCAGCGCCGCCCTGGATTTGGTTGATTGGCGGGACCTGGTCCTTGCCGGCGGCCCGGACGGCGAGACCGGCCTTCCCCCCGGCCGGGAAAGCTCAACCGGAACGGTGAACCCGGACGAAAAAGCGGCCCTGAAAACCGTCCCCACCGCCTTTCTCAGGCGGCCCGGTATGGCGGTGGACCTGGGAGCCATAGCCAAGGGTTACGCCGCGGACGAACTGGTAAAAATTCTCCGGGAGGAGGGAACCCCCCGGGGGATTATTGACCTGGGGGGTAACATCTACGCCTGGGGAAACAGGGAAGAGGCCGCCGAAAACCGCCCGGCGGCGCCCTGGCGTATCGGGGTGCAGGACCCGCTGGGGGAGCGGGGAACCTACATGGGGGTACTGGAAGTAAGCGGCTCATCGGTGGTTAGTTCCGGGGTTTACGAGCGGTTTTTTATCCCCGCCGGGGATGACCGGCGTTACCACCACATCCTGGACCCCCGCCGGGAAATAGGTGGCGCGCCCAACGCCGCTGCCGGCCGCCCCGTGGAAAACGGCCTTCTTTCCGTTACGGTAATTTCCCCTTCCTCCATAAACGCCGACGCCCTTTCCACCGCCTGTTTTGTCCTGGGCTTTGAGCAAGGCGGCGCCCTGGCGGAGGCCCAGGGGGCGGGGACGATCTTTATCTATAGCGACAAAACGGTACGGATCGGCGGCGGAACGGAGGGCTTCAAGCTGAGGGATACGGCGTACCATGAAAAACCATCCGGGGACCGGGGGATGGAGAGACAAGGTCCGGCTTCCCCGGATGGCTAAAAGCGTTTTCGTTAAAAGGCTACCGCCTCAAGTTCCTCCTGGAGGACCCCGGCCAGGCCCTCCTCCTCCGGCCTGACTTCCGGCGGAACGGACAGCGTCTCCGCGGCGGGACGCCCCTCCCCGGTCCCCTCGTCCCGCTTGAACTCGGGACGGAACTCCACGTGTTCCGCCACTATCGTTACCCGGGAATGGGACTTCCCGTCCATCCCATTCCACCGTTCCTGCTTAAGCCGCCCCACCACCCGGACGCCCCGCCCCTTGTGCCCAAGGCTGTTACAGGTCTCCGCCAGTCTTGCCCAGGTTTCCACATCAAAAAACCCCACCTCCTTTTCCAATCCTGAATCTTGCTTAAAGAAACGGTTGGAGGCCAGGGTAAAGGTACATACCGGCGTCCCCTTTGGCGTGGACCGGTACAGGGGATCCCTTACCAGGTTCCCCTCAATTAAAATAGAGTTGAGATTGTTCATAACGCCTCCGCGATACAATTTCCAGGGAACCCAGGGCCCCCCGTACGGGGTTCTCCCCCGTACCTGCCTATATGACGCGGAACGTCTTGCCGCTTTATTCGAAAGTCTGGTTACTACCCCGAGGCTTACCGCGGCGGCGGGCGGCGGTTCCCTGTCCGCCGCGGAGGATTCGCGCCCTTCGCGCGGATCATTTTGATACGCCTTTGGGAAGGCTAGTTCCCGCCCCTGCCTTTACATTCATCGGCAAAGGCTTCTTTTACGGCTTCCCTGACAACCTGCTTCATGTCGGTCATTCCCTGCCGTATCAAGCGCTCAAGGGCCCCGTTGGAGGCGGTTGTCGCGCTGAAAAGCTGGAGCGGCTCAACGCCAAGGGCCCCGGCGAGGCGTTCCACCATTTCGGGCTTGGGGTATTTGTTACATGTTTCAATCAAAGCGATATAGTGGGTGGACACATTGGCTTTTTCCGCAAACTGTTCCTGGGTCAAGCCCAATCTTCGGCGGTTTTCTCTGATATTGGCCGCCAGTACCTCTCTAATACCTGTCATGCGCTCCTGAAAATGTACCTCTTTGGTCAGTATAAGTGCTTTTTCATCCTTGACTAATTCACTATATATTCATCATAATGAACTAGATATACATTTTCCGTAAAACCCCGCGATTCCCGCGCCGCCATTCCGGGGAACGCGTTTTGAAAATGACATCCATGCCATTTTCAAAACGCGGGGGGTCAGCGCAAAACCCCTCCCAGAGCCTGTCAATACCGCCCTCCGCGGGGCGGCGGGTCATTTTGGCCCATGCCCGCCCTTCACGGACGGGTAAGCGCGAAAAGGAGACTGAAGACGATGGATGTACACCGATGGTTTAAAAAGAGCGGTTTAAAGGCATGGCTGAAGATGCTTTTGCCGGACAGCGTGATCAGAAAAATGGCGTACCTTTACAATGGGCAATGGCGATGGAAACAACAGCATTATACCCCCATGACGACGCTGGGTTTTGAAACCCACATCGTGGAACATTGCAACCTGCCGCGTAGCGGCGCACGCCTGGATCTTTAACGGCTATTTTCATCAGAACCTTGACGCGGGGGAAAAGAACGGCGTCGGAATTTATGAGGTACATACGATAGGGGAAATCCTTGATTTTTTACGCAAACCGCCGCCTTTTTGTAAACACTGTAAGGTAAAGAAGTTTGTATACGGGATAAAGTGGGAGCGGTCAAAGAAGGAAATGCGCGAATGGACGTTTGACGGCCTTTAGAACGCCCCGCGGAATTCGGCGGCGCCCCGCCGGACGCGGAACAAATCCAATTGCTCAGGGCGGGTATTGGCGAAGGGGGCAAACCGTTTCCAGAGTAAACCGCGGTTAAAGCAAAATCAAGTTTCCTGACCCTTATGGTGATCAGGAGGTTCTTGTGATGATACAAAACACAAGGCTATGGTTGGGAATACTCGCGGCGGTCCTGGTTATCCCCGCGTGTTCCGGCGGAAGTATCCTGGCGGAAAAGGGGAACGAATCTCCCCAGGGGGAGGGGCTCCGGGTTGTGAGCTGGAATTTGCAGGCCCTGTTTGACGGCGCCGATGACGGCCATGAATACGGCGAATACCGCCCCGATACGGGGTGGACCGCTGAAAAATATCAGGCCCGGCTTAACGCCATCGCCGGGGCGATCAAGGGTTCAGAGGAAAACAGCGGTTTAGACCCGGATATTTTGGCGCTGATCGAGGTGGAAAATCCCGGCGTCCTCGCGGACCTGGCGGACCTGGCCGGTCCCGAGTACCGCTGGTCCTTCTTTGCCGCCGCCCCGGGAGCGGCCATTGGGCTTGGGGCGCTGAGCCGTTTCCCCATCATAGAAACCAGGGCCCATTCGGCGGCGGTTGACGGAGAAAACGCGCCCCGGCCGGTGGCGGAAATCCGGGTGGAACACGGGAAGGAGCCGCTGGTTTTCCTCATCTGCCATTGGAAATCCAAGCTGGGCGGAGAAAAGAAAACCGAAACGGCCCGCCGGGCGGCGGCGGCGATCATCTCCCGGCGTTTAGATGAACTTGCCGCCGCCGAACCGGGGCTGCCCGTGATCATCATGGGGGATTTGAATGAAAACCACGATGAATTTCTTAGAGCGGGGGGCGCTTACCTCACCGCCCTGATCCCCGGCGATGACGAGGTGGCGGCCGCGGCGGTTTCCGGTAAAACAGCCGCCGGGAGGACCTGGACAACCCCGGCGGCCCCTGTCCGGCCCAGGCCAAACTTCCGGGACTTTCTGACGCTAAGCGGAGAAAGGCCGCCCCGAAGTGAATTCCTCGAAGGGCCGGCCCTTTATTCGCCCTGGATGGATGGGCGGGAAACCGAAGAAGCGGCGCGAGGTTCCTATCACTACAAAGACGCCTGGGAAACCATCGATCACTTCCTGCTTAACGCCGCCTTCTTTGACGAGACGGGCTGGGAATACGGAAACTTTTCCACCCCGGAAGACCCTCCCTTCCGTAACGACCAGGGCATCCCCCGGGCCTACAATCCCAGAACGGGCAGCGGCCTTTCGGATCACCTCCCCATCATCCTTACGCTGGATAAGGTACTTGATACGCGGTAAAACAGCCCTTTTCACAGCGCCCGTCGAAGAGCCCCCGGGACGCGAAGATATTGAGGGAATATCCTGGAACTTGTAAAATAAACCGGGTAAACGGCTACATTAACGGAAGGAACAAATGATGAAACAGCACAGGCTTTGGAAAAAGGACGCCGCAGAGGGCGGTGTTATCAATGCTTTAGGGGGAGTTTTTGTGAAACAAAAACTCCAACGCGGACAAACGGCATGGAGGCTGTTTGTCCGCGCCGTTTTGCCCGCGGCGCTGGCCCTAGCGGTTTCGCTGGCGGCCTGCGGAAGTACGCCGAAAACGGCGGGACTCACGCAGGAACAGGCGGCGATATTGGATGAATGGGAGCGCGCGCTTCGCAATCACCCCGCATACTGGGTCCAGA
>JAIRPD010000020.1 GCA_031257195.1 Treponema sp.
CCGGCCCCGCCGCGACGACTATCACGCCGCCGCTCTCTCTCCAATACGCTCGCTTCTTCCCCTTCCCTAATCGGCCCCCGCCCTTCGACGAGAACGCGTTTCCAAAGATCCATGCCCCCTGTATAACAAGGGCTGATTTACGGGGAACACACTTATTCCCCAGGGCAAGGCCTAAACCTTCCCCTTCCGTAAGCTAAAAGCCACGGAAAAGCAGTCTACCACGCCTTTAAAACTTTTGTCAAGCCCCGGCGCGTTTTTTGTGGTTATTTTGGCCGTTCTTTACCTAATGTAAGACAGACAACTCTTTGCCGCGGTCAATCCGCGGCTCCCACTCCAAAGCCCCCATCACTGGAAGCCTCTTTTATCCTATCCCCTCACGTATGTTTTGTCAAGCGCTCTTTTCCAAAATTCGGTTACTTTTAAAAAATATTTTTTAGGTTTTTCCTTTTCGGTAGACCTTTACATAATCGGCAAAAGAAAGGATCGCCAAAAGTACCGAAAGGGCAAAAACCACCGTGGCCGCTATAGAAACCAGGGAAAAAACCCGGCTGCCGGCCGCGTCGTCAAAGAACCGCAAGCGGCGTACGCTGGCCGCCAGCAGGGCCAGGGCGGCGGCGGCGATATAGGTAACCGTCTTAATCTTCCCCCCCATCCGGGCCCCCAGGGTAACCCCCCTTCGCAGCATGAGGTTTCGCACAAAAAGAATGCCAAATTCCCGGTAAACCACCAGTAAAAACAGCGGTACCGGGAGTATGCCGTCCAGGATAAAACAGAAAAAGTAGGTTATTTGGGTCAGGGTATCCGCAAAGGGATCAAAAAGCTTGCCAAAATCACTCACAATTTTCTGTTTTCGGGCGACCATGCCATCCAGCATATCCGTTAATTCAGAAACGATAAAAATAACCCACAATACCGGCACGGTCCAAACCTGTTCGGACCAGGCGGGCACCAGGTACACCACGCAAAAAAGCGGGGCCAGAATAATCCGGACCGTGGTCAGCTTATCCGCCGTATTCATGGAGAAAAGTGTATAATTTGACAGGGCCCTTGTCAAGCGCTAAGCTTAAGCCATGGCCCTGATAAAATCCATTATCAAGACCCTGCTGGTTTACTACCTGCTACAGAGCCTGTTTTTTTTCCTTTGCCTGCGTCTTTGGAAAACACCGGGGGAACCGGTTTTTTTGATTTTTCTGACGGTGGAACTTGTTTTTTACCTTGCCGCGTTTGTTTTTTTGGCGAAAAATCAAAAAAGCTTCTACCGGATCCGGGACGGTGGGAGGGAAGATTCGGTTAATTGGGCGACAAAGATCACCCTGTTCCGTATTACCATGCTTCCCTTTTTGGTTTTTCTTACCCTGTTTTCCCAGTGGTCTTCCACCCGCTTTGGCGGTGTTTTCGTTCCCGGGCCGGTCCTTACCGCCGCCTTTGCCCTGACTTTTGCCAGCGATTTTTTCGACGGCTACATAGCAAGAACCATGGGGGTAGAAACCTATATAGGCAAGATCCTCGACTCGGCCAGTGATTACCTGTTATTGGGGATAAACGCCGGGGCCTTTTTCTTCCTTAAAATTTTAAACCCCTGGCTTTTTGCCATGATTATCGGGCGGCTGGTCTTCAATTCCCTGGTGATGCTGATCCTCTTTGTGGTCCACAAAAAACTGCGGCCCCAAACGACTCCCCTGGGAAAGGTTACCATCGCGGTTATTATGGTCCTGCTGGTCCTGGAAACCGCCCGGTTCCTGGGCCTGCCTTCCCTGTCCCTCTGGATAGGATACGCGGAACGAGCCGCCGCCCTGGTTACCGGTTTTTCGCTGATAGACAAAACGGTTTACCTTATCCGGGGGTTGGGCTTCCGGGCCAAAGAAGCGTAGCTAAAACCCGTAGAGCTCCCCGTACTTTTCCTCCAGATAGCGCAAAAAGGGTCCCGCGGAAAGGGTTTGTCCCGTTACCTCCTCCAGGAGCCGGGCGGGTTCCCGGCGGCGGCCCCAGCGGTAGATCTTCTCCCGGAGCCAGCGATGGATGGGGGCGTAATCCTCTTTTTCCAGGGCGGCGTTAACGCCGGGAAGGTCCTCGTTGAGCTTTTCCCAAAACTGAAGTCCGTAGAGGTTTCCCAGGGCATAGCTGGGAAAGTACCCAAAGGCCCCCATGGACCAGTGTACGTCCTGAAGAACCCCCTCGGCGTCGTTCGCGGGCTCCACCCCCAGATATTTTTTCATCCCCGCGTTCCAGGCGGCGGGAAGGGCGCTTACCCGGAGGGAACCGTCAAAGAGCCGTTGTTCCAGCTCAAAACGGAGAATAATATGGAGCGAATAGCTAAGCTCGTCCGCGTCCACCCGGATCAAGCTGGGGCTGACGGTGTTCATGGCCCGGTAAAAAGTCCCGAAGTCCACCCCCTCAAGCTGCCGGGGAAAACTTTTCTTAAACCGGGGGAACCAGGGCCGCCAAAAAGCCCGGCCCCGGCCAATCACGTTTTCCCAGAGCCGGGACTGGGATTCGTGAATACCCATGGAGACCCCCCCGGCCAGGCAGGAGGAACGCAGGACCGGATCGGCGCCCAACTCGTAAAAAGCGTGGCCCCCCTCGTGGATTACGGAAAACAGGGCCGAAAGGGGATCCCCCGCCGCGTAACGGGTGGTGATCCGCGCGTCGTTAAAGCCCAGGGTGGTGGTAAAAGGATGGGCGGAGGTATCCAGCCTGCCCCGGTTAAAGTCAAAACCCAGCCCCCCAAGAACCCGCCGGCAAAAGGCCTCTTGCCGGGACGCGCCGTAGGCTCGACGGAGGAAAGCGCCCGGTCCGGCCAGGCTGGACGAACCGGTTTTGTCAGCCCCCGGCCCCCCGGGGGAGGCCGAAGGGCCGGTACCCGGACTTTGGGAAGGGCCGGTTTTTCCGGCGATTTCCCGCAGCAACAGGGAAAGCCGTTCCCCCAGGGGGCCAAAAAGGGCGGAGGCGGAGGCGGCGGAAAACCCCGGCTCATGGAAGTCCAAAAGGCCGTCGTAAACAAAGCCCGCCGCGCCGGCGCCCCAGCCCCAGTACCGGGCCTTTTTTTCCTCCAGGGCCACCATTTTTTCCAGATGGGGAGCAAAGGCGGCAAAATCATTATCCCGCCGGGCCTTAACCCAGGCGGCCTGGGAAAGCCCCTCCGCCCGGGCGCGGTCCCGGACAAAATCCGCCGGAAGCTTTACCGCCCGGTCGTAATCCCGGCGGAGAACCCGCAGAAAATCTCCCGCGGGAAAACCGTCCGCGGCGGGGAACGTTCCATCCGCCGCTTTCAGCCCGGCCGCGGACCCGGCGGGATCTTCGGCGGCGGCGGGGTCCAGCTCGTCCAGGAGCCGCCCCACTTGGGGATCCGTCAGCTTTTCATGGGCCAGCCCCTCCAACAGGGCAAGCTGTTCCGCCCGGTCTTCCACCCCTTCGGGGGGAAGGTACGTTTCCTGATCCCACTGGAGGATCGCCGCGGCCTGGCTTAGGTACATCCGCTCCCGGTCCAGGGCCCGCAGCCGTTCCAGAGCCGCCGCTTTATCCATCAGGGCGCCACGCTGTATTCCTGAACCACCTGAATCTCCGCCTTAACGGAGCTGACCGCGGGCACCTCATTGGCCCCCAGGATCGCCGCCTCCACCAGGGACTGGGAACCGGTAACCCCAAAGAGGGTTACCGCCCCGGATTTTACGGCGGCTTCCAGGAAATGAATGGGAATGTTTTTTTCGTAGAGGATCCGGTGAACAACCCGCTGACCCAAAAGCAGATCCTTAAGGCGCAGGGCTCCGGCGGCGGCGGTTTCCTCTGAAACGTTTTTTTCCACCGCCGCCTTGATAAGGGCGGCGCATAATCCGGGATGGAATTTCCCCGTGTTAAGGCACAGGTGGTAGTTATCGGGACCCTTCCAACTCATCTCAAAAAAGTACTGATGGAACCCCTGGCGATCCCGGTCGCTCTGTTCAATGATCTGCCGGGCCCGGCGTTCGTCGCAGTGGAAATAACTTTTTACCCGTTCCAGCCGGATATCCCCGGGGGCCGCCAAAAACACCGAAAGCGTTCCCGGCACATCCCGGAGGATCGCCGCGCAGCCCCGGCCTATGAAGACGCGGTTCCCCTGGCCGGCTTCTGAAAATATGGCGGTCCTCAGGTAGTGCAGATAATCGTCCCGGTCCTGGGAAAGGGACGCCCAAAACGAGGGCTTGCGCTCATCGTACTTTTCAATCTTTCGCTCCGTAACGCCCAGGTCCTTCATCTGTTCTTCCAGACATTTTTTATCCACCAGGCGGTACTTAAGGAGATTCGCCAGTTCATGGGCGGTTTCATCCCCCAGGGCCGCGAGTTCCCGGGAAACGGTTATAATTGCCATCTTGCCTCCCTCCGATTTCTACTATAAAACTATTAAATGGTGGAAACAAGTCATTTAATCTGGAAAGAAGAAAGCCGGAAGGAAGTGTACCGTTCCCGGGTGCTTTCGGTGCGGGATACGGAATGCCGTTCCCCGGAGGGGGTGCTGCGGACCTTTACGGTGATCGACTCCTCCGACTGGGTTATTGTGGTCCCCGTACTGGAGCTGGAGGGGAAAACGCGGTTCCTCATGGTCCGCCAGTGGCGGCACGGCAGCCAGGAACTAAGCCTGGAATTCCCCGGGGGAGTTGTGGAAAGGGGCGAAACCTTTGAGGCCGGGGCGGCCCGGGAACTGGCGGAGGAAACCGCCTACCGGGCGGGGAGGCTGAGCAAGCTGGGAACGATGAGCCCCAACCCGGCGATCATGTCCAACCGCGTCCATTTTTACCTGGCGGAGGACCTGGTCCCCCTGCCGGACCAAAACCTGGACGAGGATGAATTTGTGGATCCCGAACTTGTCCCGGCGGAAGAGGTTCTGACCGGCATGGGCAGGCCCCCTTACATCCACGCCCTGACGGCCGCCGCCCTGGCCCTGTATGTACGTAACGAAAAAAGCCCCGGTTAAAACCGGGGCCCATCCACTTGGGGGTTCCGGCCCTTTACCAGGACCTCCAAAGAACCCCCTTGAGGCGTCTCTTTAATACTTGATTGCGGGGTCCCACATGCCGGACCGCACCTCGCCCCAGAGGCTGGGAATGTCCAGTACCATACCGGGCTTGATCAGGTCGGGGTTCGCGGGATCGCCAAGTTTCGCCTTATTGGCGTCATAGAGGATCTTCCACTGGTAGCTGTCCCCATAAACCCAGGACCATCCGGCGATAATCCAGAAACAGTCCCGGGTATTTCGCCATTGACGGACCGTGTACTGAGAGGGAAGCGTACCCCGAGCGGGGGGCGGCGGTTCCCCGTAGGGTCCCTTCTCTCCCCGGGGGCCGACTACCTTGGCCAGCGCGAAAATAACCGCGTGGGCCGAGTTGGAGGCGGCCTCCCAGTCCTCGTTCTGGCGGGCGGCGACGGCCTCTTCATAGGCCGCTCCCGCCGTTTGGTACTCCTGGGGGTAACGCCGGGCGGCCCCCACGGAACCCGCCCAGGTATAGCGGCTGTGAGCCCGGGCAAGAACGTTTTCCGCCAGGCGCATAGCCACATACTCGTCCGAAAGCCGGGCCTGCTCGGCGGCCTGCTCGGCCAGGGAAGCGGAGGTATCGTAATCACCCACCTCAAAAGCCTCCCTGGACAGATCGGTTAAACGGACACTTTCCAAATAGTACTTGTTGTTGAGGATAGACCGCGGAATGTCTTCCTCACCATCATCGGCGGCAATCCCGCCGGAGACGACGACGCCGGGAGACTCCGCAACCCCATTGGCGGCGGCCCCATCACCGGGTTCCGCGTCATCGTCCAGATCCGTCTGAACGAACCATTCCTCCTCCCCGGCCCCCGGGGCTTCCTGGAGATCCCCCTCTTCCTGGGCAAAAACCAGGGAGGCGGCAAAAATCAAGGCTATGACAAAAAATCGCGACCGTTTCATTTATTCCCCTCCTCCGATGTAGTCGTCCGCTTCCTGGGCCTTTTTCCCGCTGTCCGCCACCTTTTCCTCGGCCCGCTGAAGCGCCGCCTGGGCCCGGGCCCGTTTTTCCACCGCGGCGTCGCGGACTTGCGCGAAGAGCTGGCTCGACTGCTCAAAGAGCTTCGCGGCGCTGGAGTACTCCTCCGCCCTCAAAGCCACATGGGCCTTTTCGTAAATGTCATCCGCCGCCTCAAAATCCCGCCGGAGCGCCACGTCGGCCTTGGCGTCCAGAGAGGCCTGCCGCCGCTCCCGGGCCGCCGCCGCCGTATCTTCCACCTTGGCCGTCCAGCCGTTTTTAAGCACCTGGGTAAACTGATCCAGGGCGCTCACCGCCGATTTTTCCGCCGCCGGCAGGGAACCGGCGTCATACAGATCCACGGCGTTGTTCCCCGCCTCGGCGGCCAGTTTGTAACTATCCTCGTCCAGGGGGAAGAAATCGTTTTCATCCGCCTCTTCCTGCTTCGCCCGGGCCTGGGCGATGGTTGTAAGAATCCGGTAACGATCCTGGGCTTCCCTGGCGTCCTTGAGGAACCCCTTCTTGTCGCGGTTATCGAGCTTTTGCCGGGCCGTGTCCGCCAGGGCGTCCGCCTGGGCAAAACGATCCGGCACCACCTCCGGGACACCGGCGGCGACGGCCTCTTCCCTGGCGGCGGCCAGGGATTCCAGAGAAACCTCCTGGCTGGAAGCGGAAAGCCCCGCCTGTCCCGGCGTAGCGGTGGATTTACAGGATATGAAAGCAAAAGGAAAGAAAAGAGCTATCAGGATCACGGACCTGATTTTAAACTTCATGGTTTATATACCTCCCCTCCACGGTTATTAACGCGATTTTACCAGACCTGGGCCCCAAAACCGCGAAACGCGCTTACCAGCCCCACCGGGTTGGTAAACATATTTATTCTATCATAATGGTAAAAACTAAACAATATCAAGCCGTAGGCCGTCAAAAAGGCGGCCCAAATCATACCGGGGCCGCCGAACGGGGAGGGTATCGGAAAGCGGGGCAGACGGGCTTAACCCCGGATCACCCTGCCCGGTGGGCCGCCCCAAACTATCATCCTCTGAAAAAGATTTACCGCCCGCCCCTTGACATTTTTCCCGGTCCCCGGTATCTATTTGATTGTGACATTTTTCAAAATTCTGTCACGCATAAACCACGGCGGAAACCGCAACCGGGAAGAAGATCCCAGTGTCCAATTCCGGGGGTATATACGTGACGGTTGAGATAATTGGAACCGGGATGGCCGTTCCTTCCCGGCGGGTAACGAACGATGAATTGGCTAAGACAATCGATACCAGCGACGAGTGGATCCGGTCCCACACGGGGATTGGGGCCCGGCATATCGCCGACAAGGACACGGCGGCCAGCGATCTGGGCCTCGCCGCCGCCAGGAAAACCCTTGCCCTAGCCATAGAACGGGGCGCGGTGGGGGAAAAAAGCCCCGAGGAGTTGGCCCTGACCCTGGATTTAATCGTGGTGGGGACTTCTACCCAGGATTATTACAGCCACCCCGCCACGGCCTGCCTGGTTCAGCGCGCCCTGGGGGCGAAAAACGCGGCGGCCATGGACATTACCATCGCCTGTTCGAGCTTCATCTACGGCCTCGAGACCGCGGCGGCGCTCTTAAAGGCCGACGCCCGGCGAAACCGGGCCCTGGTTATCGGGGTGGACCTGCTTTCCCGGATCACCAACTGGGAAGACCGCGCGACCTGCATCCTCTTTGGGGACGGCGCCGGGGCGGTCCTGCTGGAAAAGACCGCCGCCAAAACCGTCCCCGGCGGTATTCTTAGAACCATCCTGGGGGCCGATGGTTCCGGCTGGGAATACCTAATCCTCCGCCGGGGGGGAAGCCGCAATCCCTGGAAAAAGGGCGAGGTGGTGGAGGAAGTTCCCGCCATCGCCATGGACGGCCGGGCGGTGTACAACTTTGCCGTAAAGGTAATCACCGAAACCATAGCCCGGATCATGGAAGAGGAAAACATAGCCCTGGACGACCTGGCCCTGATTGTGCCCCACCAGGCTAACGCCCGGATTGTCCAGGCCGCCGCTAAAAGGCTTAAAATACCGGAAGAATTGTTTTACCTTAATATAGAGGAGTACGCCAACACTTCCTCCGCCTCGATCCCCATCGCCCTGGACGAGTTAAACCGGGCGGGGCGGCTTAAGAAGGGGGACCTGATCATCACCGTGGGATTTGGCGCGGGTCTTACCTATGGAGGAAATTTAATCAGATGGTAGCGGTTCAACCGGGTGAGAACGTTTTAGGCGGCGAGGGGAAAATAGCGCTGGCGGGGAAGAAAGTGATTTTTCTGTTCCCCGGCCAGGGGGCTCAATACCCGGGCATGGGACTGGACCTGGCCGAAGGGTCGGCGGCGGCGAGGGACGTGTTTGACCGCGCCGGGGAAGCGCTGGGAAGTTCCCTGGGCCGGGACCTGATAAGCCTTATCCGGGATTCGGACGCGGAAACCCTCAAGCGGACGGATCTTTCCCAGCCCGCCCTGAGCGCCGCCTCCCTGGCCGCGGCGGCCTGCCTTGGGGAACGGGGCGTTGTTCCCGCCGCCTGCGCGGGTTTCAGCCTGGGGGAATACCCCGCCCTGGCCTGCGCGGGGGTGATCAGCCTGGAGAACTGTTTCCGCCTTACCGCCGCCCGGGGCCGGGTGATGCGGGCCGCCGCGGACCGGCTCGCGGCGGCGGGAACGGGCGCTCCGGGGATGGCCGCCGTGCTGGGACTGGCCCCGGAAAGGGTGGAAAGTCTTATCGCCCAGTGGAAAGCCGGGGGCCTAAAGGACCTGTACGCGGCCAACATCAACTCCCCCAGGCAAGTGGTGGTTTCGGGTACCGCCGCCGCCCTGGCGGAGGCGGAAAAACGCTTTAAGGAGGCGGGGGCCCGGCGAATGCCGCGGCTCCAGGTAACCGGTCCCTTCCACTCCCCCCTCATGGCGGAGGCGGCGGATGAATTCGCCGCCGTCCTGGAAACCGTGGAATTTAAGGACCCGGCGATCCCCCTCTTTTCTAACGTAACGGGGAAACAGTTACGGAGCGGCGCGGAGGCCAAGGCCCTGGCCCCGCGGCAGATGGTGGAACCGGTCCGCTGGACCGACGAGGAATCCGCCCTGGCGGAATTAAAGCCCGCCGCCCTGGTGGAGACCGGGCCTGGAGGCGTTTTGCGGGGGCTCTGGAAGGATACGGGCAGCGATATTCCCTGCTACGCCGCGGGAACGGCGGCGGAAATAGACGCGCTTACCTATTTACCCGGTTAGGCGGGTAAGCGGATTCCGCGGTTTCGCGGATATAATCATGGTATATGCAATTGATAAAATACTAAGGAGCGGCGGATGGTTTTAGAGGGTAAAAAAGCGCTGGTTACCGGGGCTTCCCGGGGAATCGGGAGGGCCGTGGCTGACCTCTTCCTGGCGGAGGGGGCGGAAGTCTGGGGGCTGGGAACCAGGGAGCCGGCGGATCTGGCCCCGCGCGTTGAGGCCGCGGAGGGAAGGCTCCATTGGATTTCGGCGGATCTTTCCGTCCTGGAGGCCCTGGAGGGGATCATAGAAAGGGCCCTTAAAGAATCCGGGGGCTTCGATGTCCTGGTAAACAACGCGGGAATCACCAGGGACAACCTTTCCTTCCGCATGAGCCTGGAGGACTTCCGGGGGGTGCTGGACGTGAACCTTACCGCGGCTTTTATCGCCGCCCGGACCGTGGGCCGGGACATGATCCGGAAGAGGACGGGGTCGATCATCAACATGGCCAGCGTGGTAGGGATCCACGGCAACGGCGGCCAGGCGAACTACGCGGCCAGCAAGGCGGGGCTGATCGGGCTGACCAAAAGCCTGGCCAGGGAAACGGCCTCCCGGACCGTGCGGGTAAACGCCCTCGCCCCGGGGTTTATCGCCACGGATATGACGGACGCCCTTTCCGGGGAAGTCAAGGAGAAGCTGGTGGAACAGATCCCCCTTAAGCGGATCGGCAGGCCGGAGGATGTCGCCCAGGCGGCCCTTTTCCTGGCCCAGGACGTGTCGGCGTATATCACCGGGCAGGTTCTTGCCGTGGACGGCGGTATGTTTATGTGAACCTCCGGTTCACGAAAGCAAGGTAGATGATACCAGACGCCGCTAAAGCGGCTTGTTTATGTGAACCTCCGGTTCACGAAAGCAGGGTAGATGATACCAGACGCCGCTAAAGCGGCTTGTTTGTGTGAACCTTCGGTTCACGAAAACGTAAGGAAGATAGATGATGAGGAAGGTTGTTGTTACCGGCATGGGGGTTGTTTCCCCCATTGGAAATTCGCTGGAAGCCTTTGCCGCGTCCCTCAAGGAGGGGAAAAGCGGGGTTTCCCGGATCACGAGGTTTGATACCGCGGATTTTGACGTAAAGATCGCCGGGGAGGTACGGGACTTTGATCCCGCCCGGTGGATCGATAAAAAGGATTACCGCAAAATGGCCCGGTTTACCCAGTTCGCCGCGGCGGGGACGGAACAGGCCCTGGAACAGGCGGGGCTGCTGATCAGGGACGGCGAAGGCCGGAAGCGGATCGCCGGGGACCCGGACATGACCGGGGTGGTTTTGGGGAACGGCATTGGGGGGTTCGAGATTGTCAGCGAGTCCTTTAGAAAACTCCACGACCAGGGACCCCGGCGCATGCTCCCCCTGACCATACCGTTGATGATAAACAACGAGGCCGCGGGGAACATCTCCATGATCTACGGAACCAGGGGGCCCGCGTTTACCCAGGTAACGGCCTGCGCCTCCGGGACCGACGCCCTAGGCCAGGCGCTGGACCTGATCCGGCTGGGCCGCTGCGACGCGGTGATCGCCGGGGGAACTGAGTCCTGCATTGTTCCCTTTGGCGTTGGGGGTTTCCAGATGCTTAAGGCCCTTTCCACCGGACACAACGACGAGCCGGAAAAGGCCAGCCGTCCCTTCGACAGGGACCGGGACGGTTTTGTCCTGGGAGAGGCCGCGGGGATCCTGGTGCTGGAAAGCGAGGACCGCGCCAAAGACCGGGGGGCGGTGATCCTGGCGGAATTCGCCGGCTATGGCGCCAGCGCCGACGCGTACCACATCACCTCCCCGGACCCGGAGGGAGCCGGGGGAGGGCTGGCGATTACCAGGGCGATCCGGGACGCGGGGCTGAGGCCGGAGGACATTCAGTACTACAACGCCCACGGTACTTCCACGGAGATCAACGATCCCACGGAAACCAGGATGATCAAAAACGCCTTCGGGGATCACGCCTATAACCTGAAGGTGTCCAGTATCAAAAGCATGACCGGGCACTGCGTGGCGGGTTCCGGGGGCATGGAAGCCATCGCCTGCGTGCTGGCGATCCGGGAGGGCTTCTTCCCCCCCACGATCAACCTGGACAACCCCGATCCCGAATGTGATCTGGACTATGTGCCCAACCGGGTCCAGTATGGAACGGTGAACGCCGCCGCCTCGGGTAGTCTGGGCTTTGGCGGTCATAACGGCGTGGTGGTGTTTAAAAAGCACGGTTGATCCCAACGGGAAGTTTAGGAGAAGGCGCGTAATTCGCGAGGAGTGTGTTATTTATGGACAGAGAAATTGAGAAACTGCTGCCCCACCGGGAACCTTTTTTGTTTGTGGACGAGGTTGTTTCCGCGGAGGAGGGGAAGATTGTCGCCCGGCATGTGTTTACGGAAGAGGAATTTTTCTTCAAGGGCCATTTTCCCCAGTACCCCGTGGTACCGGGGGTGATCCTGGTGGAGACCATGGCCCAGTCCGGCGGGGCGGGGCTGCGTAAGCTGGGAAAGTCCGGCGGCGGGGCGGCGGGGCTGTTTTTCCTCGCCTCGGTGGACAAAGTTAAGTTCCGCCGGCAGGTCCGGCCCGGCGAGGAAGTCCGGTCGGAGATCACCACCCTGCGGGTATCCGAAAGGACGATCAAACAGGCCGGCAAGGCCTATGTGGGGGACGAACTCGCCGCCGAGGCGGAATGGCTTTGCCTGGCGGGGGAAGCCCCGGCGGGGTAAATCATGTTTTTGAAAACGGTAAGGGGGTAACGGATGATCATAAAACCCATGATCAGGAATAATATCTGTATCAATAGTCATCCCGGGGGATGCGCCAGGGTAACACGGAACCAAATCGCCTACGCCCGGCGGACCATCGCCGGGGGGAGGGAGCCCGGAGAGGCCCGGGAGGCCGCTCTCCCCGGAAGTCCCAGGCTGGTCCTGGTTGTGGGCTGTTCCACCGGCTACGGCCTTTCCAGCCGCGCCGCCGCCGCCTTTGGCTATGGGGCGGCCACGGTGGGGGTTTCCTTTGAAAAGGCCGGTTCCGCCGCGAAACCGGGAACCCCCGGCTGGTACAACAATCTAACCTTTGACAGCGAGGCCGCCAGGGCGGGTTTGGCCGCGAAGACCCTGGACGGCGACGCCTTTTCCGCCGAGGTAAAGGCCCAGGCCGCGGCGGCGCTTCGGGAGGCCGCGGCGGCGGCGGGAATTCCCCCCAGGGTGGACCTGGTGGTCTACTCCCTGGCTTCCCCGGCGCGGAAGGACCCCAAAACGGGAATCACCTACCGGTCGGTGATCAAGCCCATAGGCCGGCGCTATTCGGGGCTTACCCTGGACATGATGACCGGGGCGCTCACCACCGCCGCCGCGGAACCCGCCACGGAGGAGGAGATCGCCGGTACGGTCAAGGTCATGGGCGGCGAGGACTGGGAACTGTGGATAGAGGCCCTGGACAGGGAAGGTCTTCTGACCCCCCAGACCCGGACCCTGGCGTATACCTACATTGGCCCGGAACTTTCCTGGGGGATCTACAGGAACGGAACCATAGGCCGGGCCAAACAAGACCTGGAACGGGCCGCGGCGGCGATTAACGGCGGCGGCAAGGCCCGGGCCTGGGTGTCGGTAAACAAAGCCCTGGTAACCAGGGCCAGCGCGGTGATCCCGGTGATCCCCTTCTACGTATCCACCCTCTTTAAGGTGATGAAGGAAAAGGGCCTCCATGAAGGCTGCGCGGAACAGATCGCGCGGCTTTACCGGGAAAGGCTCTACCGCCCGGAGGCCGCGGGGGACGCCGCCAGGGTCCCCGTGGACGAGGAGGGGCGGATCCGCGTGGACGATTGGGAAACGCGGGAGGATGTGCAAAGGGAGACGATGGACCGGATGAGCCGGGTAAGGGCGGAAAATGTGCTGGAGCTGACCGATCTGGCGGGGTTCCGGCGCGATTTTCTGGAAGCCCATGGTTTTGACGTGGAGGGGATCGACTATGAGGCCGATGTGGACCCTTCGGGAATTTGAGGATGGGTAAAGCGTATGGAAGAAAAACTTATTGTAACGTTAATCGATAAATTCACCGGGGGGAACATGGGGGAGCTTGATTTTAGCGATGGGGTTTCCCGGCTGCTGCTGCGAAAGGAAGGGGCCGCCCGCCCCGTTCCCGGACCAGCGCCCGCCCCGTCCCCCGCCCCGCCGCCGGGGGGAACGGTCCACCTGGGACTGCCCGCCGGGACGATCCCCGCCGGAAACGCGGAGACCCCCTCCGTGGAAAGCGGGGCCGAACGCGTTACCAGCCCCATGGTGGCGGTCTTTTACCCCTCCCCAACCCCCGACGCCCCGCCCTTTGTCCGGCCCGGATCAAAAGTCAAGGCGGGGGACACCCTGTGTATCCTGGAGGCGATGAAGATGATGAACCGCCTGGAGGCGGAATTTGACTGCGAGGTCCTTTCCGTTAAGGCCGCCGGGGGCGAGCTGGTTGAATTTGGCCAGGACCTTTTTGAGGTAAAGCGGGTCTAGGGGAAAGCCTTGATAAAGCGTCTGCTGATAGCCAACCGGGGGGAGATCGCCGTCAGGATTATCCGCGCCTGCCGGGAAATGGGGATTGAGACCGTGGCGGTCTATTCCACTGCGGATACGGACAGCCTCCATACGCGGCTGGCCGACAGGGCGGTCTGCGTGGGGCCGCCGCCCCCGGCCAAGAGCTACCTGGTTAAGGAAAACCTGATCATGGCGGCCCTGCGTACGGACTGCGAGGCGGTTCATCCGGGGGCGGGCTTTCTTTCGGAAAACGCGGGCTTCGCCGCCCTGGTCCGGGATCAGGGCCTGATCTTCATAGGCCCGGACCCGGAAACGATAGAGCTTTTGGGGGATAAGATCCAGGCCAGGGCCGCGGCGCGAAAGTACGGTCTTCCCGTAACGCCGGGGACCGGGGGGGTAAAGGCCAGGGACGCCGTGGAGGCGGTCAAGGCCGCGGGGATTGGCTTCCCGGTGATCGTCAAGGCCGCGGCCGGCGGGGGAGGAAAGGGGATGCGGGTGGTCCGCCGGGCGGAAGACCTGGCGGAAAACGTAACCATCGCGGGCCGGGAGGCGGAGGCGAACTTCGCCGATGGCGCGGTATTTATCGAGCGGTACCTGGAAAACCCCCGGCACGTGGAACTGCAGATCCTCGCCGATGGAAAAGGCAAAGTGGCCGTCCTGGGCGAGCGGGATTGTACGGTGCAGCGAAACCATCAAAAGCTGATAGAGGAAAGCCCCTCGCCGGGGATTACCGGGCAGATCCGGGACGCCATGACCGCCGGGGCCGTTCCCCTGTTCAGGGAACTGGGGTATAAGGGGGCGGGAACCATCGAATTCCTGGTGGAGGATGAAACCTTCTACTTTATGGAAGTGAACGCCCGCCTTCAGGTGGAACATCCGGTAAGCGAGTTTGTCAGCGGGACGGACATAATCCGCCAGCAGATCCTTGCCTGTACGGAGGGGCGGATAGAGCAGGCCGAGGGCCGGGTCCCTCTGACCGGCTGGTCCATGGAATGCCGGATCAACGCCCTGACCCCGGGCAAAGTTACCCGTTTGGAAGTCCCCGGCGGTCCCGGAACGCGGTTCGACTCGTTTCTCTACGCGGGTTGTACCGTGCCGCCCCACTACGATTCCATGGCGGCCAAGCTGATCGTCCACGACGCCGACCGGGACCGCACCCTGGCCCGGATGGACCGCGCCCTGGGAGAGCTGGTAATTGAGGGGATCAAGACCAACGCCGAACGGCAGCGGTGGATCATCAACCACCCGGTATTCCGCCGCGGGGTATTCGGCGCGTCCTGGTACGAAAACGTGGAAAAGGAGGCCGAAAATGCCCGGTAATCCCGCCGCCGCGGAACAACGCTGTCCCGGCTGCGCCCTTGCCTATGACGAGGGGGCGGTCAGCGCCGCCCTAAGGACCTGCCCCGCCTGCGGCTGGCACTACCGGATGGAACCCGCGGAACGGATCGCCTACATCGCCGACCGGGGGAGCTTTACCGAATTTTCCGCCGGCCTCCGGTCCCTGAACCCCATAGACCTCGCGGGCTACGAGGAAAAGCTTTCCGAGGCGGAAGAAAAAGCCCGGATGAAAGACGCGGTGGTTACCGGCGTCTGTACCGTGGAAGGCAAGCCCCTGATCCTGGGGCTCATGTCCTTCGCCTTTATGGGGGGCTCCATGGGTTCCGTGGTGGGGGAAAAGGTAAGCCGGGCCCTCCTCAAAGGGGCGGAGGAGAAAATCCCCGTACTGATCTACACCACCTCCGGGGGCGCCCGGATGCAGGAGGGGATTTTTTCCCTCATGCAAATGGCCAAAACCTCCAGCGCCGCGGCGGAGCTGGACAAGGCGGGGGTACCCTTTTTTATCACGCTCTGCGATCCCACCACGGGCGGGGTTACCGCGTCCTTCGCCATGCTGGCGGACGTGATCCTGGCCGAGCCCGGCGCCCTGATCGGTTTCGCGGGCCCCCGGGTTATCGAGGGGACGATCCGGCAAAGCCTGCCGGAGGGATTCCAGCGGGCGGAGTTCCAGCTTGAAAAGGGTTTTGTGGACGCCATTGTTCCCCGGAAGGATCAGAGGCGGATCATCTCTACCCTTATCGACCTGCACAGGAGCGGAAAATGAACGGCCTGGAAGAAAAAATCCGGGAACTAAAAGGATTGATCGAGGAGGCGGGCCTTGAGGCCGGGGAGGAGATCGCCCGGCTGGAGGAAAAACTCCAAGCCCAGTCAAAGACCGAAACGGTATGGCGGCGGGTGGAACTGGCCCGGCATCCCGAAAGGCCCTACGCCATGGATTACATTACCCGGATCTTTGACAACTTTATTGAGCTCCATGGCGACCGGGCCTTTGGGGACGATCCCGCCCTGGTGGGGGGCATAGGCTTCCTCGATTCCCGGCCCGTAACGGTCCTGGCGAACCAGAAGGGCCGGACCCTCAAGGAAAACGTGTTCCGTAACCACGGCATGGCCAACCCGGAGGGCTACCGGAAGGCCCTGCGGCTCGCCAGGGCGGCGGAGAAATTCCACCGGCCCATCGTTACCCTGGTGGATACCGCGGGGGCCTACCCCGGCCTGGGCGCGGAGGAACGGGGCATCGGGGAGGCCATCGCCCGAAACCTCCGGGACTTTTCCCAGCTCTTAACCCCGGTGATCTGCGTGATCATCGGGGAAGGGGGCTCGGGGGGGGCGCTGGGCCTCTGTGTGGGGGATAAGATCCACATGCTGGAAAACGCGATTTATTCGGTGATCAGCCCCGAGGGCTGCGCCTCCCTGCTCCTCCGGGACGCGTCCAGGGCCAAGGACGCGGCGGTGATGCTCCGGATCACCAGCGGCGACCTTTTGGAATTCAAGGTGATCAACGGAATTATCGGCGAATCCCCCGGGGGGGCCCACACGGACCCGGACGGGACCGCCAGGGCCATCAAGGACGCGCTGCGTAAGGACCTGGAGGATCTGAGCGGCAGAAACCCGGAAGTCCTGGTCCGTTACCGAAACCAAAAGATCCGCATGGCGGGCCACTGGAAAGAGGCCGCGCCCTCCCGCTGAACCGTACGGTTTTCCCCCGAACCTGCCGATAGTACCTATATGACCATACGATCCGGCGCGGCGCGGTTTTCGCCGCCGGGGGGCTTCTCTTTCCCGATCCCCTTTCCGGTTCTCTTCCCGGTCCTGGGCTCGCTCTTTATTTTGTTCCTGGGGGGAGCCTGCGCCGCCGCCCCCCCGCCCCCGGCCGCCGGGGGGGTGCCCATGGTCCGAAAGGGAAAGATGTCCACCGCGGTACTCGCCCTGGTGGAAAGGCAAAACTATATTTTTGACGGCGAACATACCCATATCCACCCCGACGGCCTGGCCTTTTACTTTGTTATGTACCCCTCCTCCCCTTCCGGCGCGGTCCCTTCCATTAAACGATACCAGAATTTTACCGTAAACGGCGAAAGCTACTGGCAAAACACCCCCGGTTCCTACGATTCGTTTACCGTTGTTTACAATCAAAAGACCTTTGAGGAACTGGAACCCCAGATTTCGGCGAAAATCGCGATTAAGCAAAACACCAAAGTTTTTATCCAAAAAACGGTGATCTGCGGCCTGCCCCTCCCCTCCCAGGGAACCGTTCTCTACCCCCTCTTTTTTGGCTTTGGCCAGTCCCTGGAGGAGTTTGATTTCCAGTTTAACCTCAAGGATGTACTCTAGTCCCCCATTTTGCCGGGGCCGGGGCCTCCCCCCCCCCGTCTTGTCCAACAGAAGGTTCCCGTACCCAAAACACCGGCGCGACGCGTTGCCGCCGCCCTTGAGGGAAACGGAAACTCCTTCTGGTTCGCGGAACCGCCTTGTTGTCATCGCTTAACATATGTGCCATCAAAGAAATCATAGATGTCCTCATCCAAAGTAAGAGTTCTTCCAGTAACCGACCAAGTTAGAGTTCTTTCTGGAGCGTCCTCAGCTTGTGACGGCTTGATCTAGAATTTATTTCCGTCGATCCAAAGTAAAGTAAGTTGGCGGTTCTTTTGGGACGAGCGCCCTCGCGGACTGCCCCAGGCGCGGCCTTCCTTTCCTCATTTGAAATAATCCCCTTTGATACCCACGGCGGGCCCAGGGGCCGAGGGGCGCCGGTTTCTTGAATATCCTTTCCATCCGGGATATAGTAAATTCCTAATGAAGGCGATTGAACTGGAAAAGGCCTACGATCCCAGGGGTTTTGAGGATCGGATTTACGCGTCATGGAGGGACAGCGGTTCCTTTAAACCCAGGGACGCCGGGCCGGGCCGGGCGGCTTTTACTATCGTGATCCCCCCCCCCAATGTAACCGGGGTACTCCATCTGGGGCACGGGCTTAACAATTCCCTCCAGGACATCATTATCCGGTTCCACCGCATGAGGGGGGAACGGACCCTCTGGGTGCCGGGGACGGATCACGCGGGGATTGCCACGCAAAACGTGGTGGAAAAGAAGCTCCGGGAAAGGGGCGCGAACCGCCGGGACCTGGGGCGGGAACAATTTGTGGAAGAAACCTGGAAGGTGGCCAGGGAACACCACGAAATTATCTCCCGCCAGCTTGCCCGAATCGGGGCCTCCGTGGACTGGAGCCGGGAACGGTTTACCCTGGACGAGGGCCTTTCCAGGGCGGTGCGGGAAGTGTTTGTGTCCCTCTATGAGCGGGACCTGCTTTATAAAGGAAACTACCTGGTCAACTGGTGCTGTTCCTGCGGCACCGCCCTCTCCGACGACGAGGTGGACCACGAGGACACGCCGGGAAAGATGTACCACCTTCGCTATCCGGTGGCGGGCGAAAACGGCGGGGCCGGGTATATCGAGCTGGCCACCACCAGGCCGGAGACGATGCTGGGGGATACCGCCGTGGCGGTTCACCCGGAGGATGAGCGTTACCGCGCCTTAACGGGAAAGCGGGTCCTCCTTCCCCTGACGGACCGGGAAATTCCGGTGGTGGCCGACGCCTATGTGGACCGGGAATTTGGGACCGGGGTGGTAAAGATCACCCCCGCCCACGATCCCAACGACTGGGAAGTGGCCAAGCGCCACAACCTTCCGGTGATCAATATTTTAACCCCCGAGGGAAAGCTCAACCGCGAGGTTCCCGAAAAGTACCGGGGCCTTTCCATAACAGAGGCCAGGGAAAAGGTGCTGGAAGACCTTAAGGCCGGGGGCTGGTATATCCGGGAGGAGGAGATAAGCCACGCCGTGGGCCATTGTTACCGCTGTCATACGGTAATTGAGCCCTTCCTTTCGGAACAATGGTTTGTGCGGATGAAACCCCTGGCGGAAAAAGCCCTGGCCTCCTGGCGGCGGGGCGAAGTGGTGTTCTATCCCCGGAAGTGGGAAAACACCTACCAGCGCTGGCTGGAAAATATCCGGGACTGGTGCGTCAGCCGCCAGCTCTGGTGGGGGCACCGGATTCCCGCGTGGACCTGCAAGGACTGCGGAGCCCTGGCCGTATCCCGAACGGACCTGTCTGCGTGCCCCGCCTGCGGTTCCGCCCGGGTGGAACAGGACCCGGATGTGCTGGATACCTGGTTTTCCTCCTGGTTGTGGCCCTTTACCACCCTGGGCTGGGAAAACGGTTCCCGCGAAACCCCGGATTACGCGGCCTTTTATCCCACCCAGGCCCTGGTTACCGCCTACGATATTATCTTTTTCTGGGTGGCCCGGATGATCATGGCGGGGCTTGAATTTACCGGCAAAGCGCCCTTCCGGGATATTTACATCCACGGCCTCATCCGGGACAAGCGGGGCCGGAAGATGTCGAAGAGCCTGGGGAACGGCCTGGATCCCCTGGAACTGGTGGACGAATTTGGCGCCGACGCCCTTAAGTTTACCCTGGCCTTTATGTGCGCCCAGGGCCAGGACCTGCTGGTGGACAAGGATTCCTTCCGGCTGGGCTCAAAATTCGCCAACAAGGTTTGGAACGCCAGCCGTTATATCCTGATGAACCTGGAGGGCCGGACCCTGGTAAACGACCCGGCCCCGCTCCCCGCGGACCGGTGGATCTATTCCCGGCTCAACTCCGCCGCCCGGGATATGACGGCGGCCTTTACCGGCTACCGTTTTAACGACGCGGCGATTACCGCCTACGAGTATTTCTGGAACGATTTTTGCGACTGGTATGTGGAGGCCAGTAAGCTTTCCATGAAAGGGAACAGTCCCGCCGCGGAAAAAGACCGGGCGGTTACGGTGCTTCTGGATGTATTGACCCAATCCCTGGCCCTCCTCCATCCCCTCATCCCCTTTGTTACCGAGGAGATCTACGGAAAGCTGCCCGCCGAGTGTAAACAGGGGGGGGGCGCCGGGTCTCCCGCCGGGGGCGGCGCGGCGGCGGAACTTCTTATCAACGCCGCGTACCCGGAGTACGACGAAAAGCGGGCCGATCCCCAGGGGGAGGCCTTCTTTGCCTTCCTCCAGGACCTGGTGCGGCGGATCCGGACCTGCCGCGCCGAGTGTACCGTTACGCCGGACAGGAAACTTCGGGCGGCGGTCAAGATAAACGACGCCGGGAAAATCGCGTTTTTGGAAAAAAACGCGGAGCTGGTAAAGCTCCTGGCCGGGCTGGGACGCCTTGATGTGGCGTCCCCGCCGCCTCAAGGCGCGGACCCGGCCCCCCGTTCCCCGGACCCGCCGGCATCCCCCGCCTCCGGGGGGGGAGCCGTTACGCTGGCCGGCCCCGGTTACGAGGCCCTGCTTTACATTGGCGAGGCGGTGGATTTAAAGGCGCTGAAAGCGAAATTCGAGAAAAATCTGGACCGGGATAAAAAGTTTATCGCCGGTTTGGAGGCCAAGATCGCCAACCCCGATTTTACGGGGAACGCCCCCCCGGAATTGGTGGAAGGGGAAAGGCAAAAGCTCTCCGAGGCCAGGGAAAGGACGGGCAAGATAGAATCGTACCTTAAGGGGTTCGCGTGAGGAGGGGCGGAACATGACTTCCTACGAGATGCTGGTACTCAAGGGAACCTACCTGGCCCCCTACATACAGCTCGCTACCCTGCTTATTGGAAAACACCGGGAAGGGGGCGGCAATATGTTCCGCCACCAGATCGACACCATGGGAACCCTGATCGACTACGGGTACATCGACTCGGTGCTGCTTAAGGCGTCGCTGGTTCACGATATTATCGAGGATATTCCCGATTTTAACCACAACCTCCTCCTTTCCATAGATTACGAAAGCCCCGCGGTGTACGATCTGGTCCTTCAGGTAACCCGCCACCCCGGTGAATCCAAGCCGGAGTTCCTTACCCGCGTCCGGGAGGCCGGTTCCCGGAACGCCAAGATCCTCAAGGCCGCCGACCGGATCTCCAATATGATTTCCCTGGGTTTTGTGATCAACACCGACTTTATCGCCCGTTATACGGAAGAAACGGTCAACTACGTTTTCCCCATAGCGGAAGAGGTGGACAAGAATATGCTTACCGAGCTGGAATCCCTGGTGGATTCCCGGCGCAAGTACCTTTCCGCCATTGTAAGCCCCTAGGGCCGCGCCGCCCATCCCCGTCTTGACTTTTTTTCTTCCCCTCGCTAGGCTTCTTGTATCATTCTAATTTTTTGGGGGTTTTTTGTATGAAAATCGCGATTAACGGTTTTGGCCGCATAGGACGGCTGGTATTTCAGGCTTTGGTCGGGCAGGGACTGCTCGGAAAAGACAAAATTGACGTGGTAGCGGTGGTTGATCTTTCCACCGACGCGAAGTACTTTGCCTATCAGTTAAAATACGACTCCACCCAGGGGCAAATGAAGGCCAGCATCGCCACCGACGGCGACGATGTACTGGTGGTGAACGGCCACAAGATCAAGTGCCTTTCCGGCAAGGGCCTTACCCCGGATCAGTTCCCCTGGAAAGACCTGGGGATTGACTACATCGTGGAATCCACGGGGATTTACACCAACGAAAAGGCCTACGGGCATATCGCCGCGGGGGCCAAGAAGGTGATCATCTCCGCGCCGGGCAAGTCCGGGGACGAGTCCAAACCCATCAAAACCATCGTTATGGGGGTGAACCAGGAAGAGTATGATCCCGCCAAACACCACGTGCTGTCCAACGCCAGCTGTACCACCAACTGCCTTGCCCCGCTGGTCCATGTGATCATCAAGGAAGGCTTTGGCGTGGAGACGGGCCTGATGACCACGATCCACTCCTATACCGCCACTCAAAAAACGGTGGACGGCGTTTCCCAGAAGGACTGGCGGGGAGGCCGGGCCGCGGCGATCAACATCATTCCCTCCACCACCGGCGCCGCCAAAGCCGTGGGCGAGGTGCTTCCCTCGACCAAGGGCAAACTTACCGGCATGAGCTTCCGGGTTCCCACTCCCACCGGCTCCGTGGTGGACCTGACCTTCCGGACCGCCCAGGACACCTCCATTGAGGCGATTGACGCCGCCATGAAGAAGGCCTCGGAGGGGTACCTCAAGGGGATCCTGGCCTACAGCAACGAGGAGATCGTCTCCACCGACATTATTCACAACACCCACACCTCGATCTACGACAGCCTGGCCACCCTGCAGAACAACCTGAAGGGGGAAAAGCGCTTCTTTAAAGTGGTTTCCTTGTACGATAACGAGTGGGGTTACTCCAACAAGGTTGTCGATCTCTTAAAGTATATCGACAGCAAGAAGTAGGCCGCCATGATAATGACGATTAAATCCGTAAACCTCAAGGGTAAGCGGATCATCATGCGGGTGGATTTTAACGTCCCCATGAAAGACGGCGCGGTGCAGGATGATACCCGGATTATGGCGGCCCTGCCCACGATCCGGTATATCCTGGACCAGGGGGTAAAATCCCTTACATTGATGAGCCACCTGGGGGACCCCTCCAAGGACGCCAAAAAGGCCAGGGAAAAGGCGGAAAAAGACGGCAAGAGCTTTGACGAGGCGGCCTACATCAGGGGCAAGCACCGGATAGCCCCCGTGGCGGCCTATCTGGAAAAAAAACTGGGCAAACCGGTAATTTTCGCCGGCGAAGACGGCTGTTACGGCAAAAAGGCCTTTATCGAAGGCCAGCCAGAGGGTTCCGTGATCATGCTGGAAAATACCCGGTTCCACAAAGAAGAGACCAGCAAAGAGGCATCTGACCGGGATAAACTGGCCAAGGAGCTGGCGTCCTACGGGGATATTTTTGTGAACGACGCCTTCGGTACCGCCCACAGGGATCACGCTTCCACGGCGTCCATCGCCAAATTTGTGCCGGTTTCCGCCGCGGGTTTCCTTATGGAAAAGGAAGTCCAATTCCTGGAACCCATCGTTACCAATCCCGCCAAACCTTTGGCGGCGATCATCGGCGGGGCCAAGGTGTCCAGCAAGATCGCCGTCCTGGAAAGCCTGTTGAAGAACGCCGGCGCCCTGGTAATCGGCGGCGGCATGGCCTACACCTTCCTCAAGGCCCAGGGGTATAAGGTGGGCAAGTCTCTGGTGGAAGACGACCAGCTTGACACCGCCAGGAAAATCCTGGAAACGGCGAAAAGCGTGAGGGCGGAAATTGTTCTGCCCGTAGACCAGGTGGGGGCGGAGACCTTTGACGCCGCCGCCAAGCCGGTTCCCGTGGATAGCCAGGACCTGCCGGACAACCTTATGGGCTTGGACGTGGGTCCCAAGACTATCGCCAGGTATAAGGAAGTTCTGGCCAGAGCAAAGACCATTGTTTGGAACGGCCCCGTGGGGGTCTTTGAGTTTGACGCCTTTGCCAAGGGCACCGAGGAAGTGGCCAAGCTTGTGGCGGAAGCCACCGGCCGGGGGGCCGTTACCGTGGTGGGCGGGGGCGACTCCGTGGCGGCGGTGAACAAGTTTAACCTGGCCTCCAGGATGAGCCATGTTTCCACCGGCGGCGGGGCTTCTTTGGAACTTCTGGAAGGTAAAAAACTGCCGGGTATTGAGGTCTGCCGTTAGCGGTACGCCTTTGCCCAAAAGCGCTGGGTAACGGGACAAAACCGTTCCCGTTACCCAGCCTTCACCGCCAGGCCCAACAGCGGGCCCGCGGTGAACTGACGCGCTCCGTTTCGGTTAAATTCCTTACAAGTATCGCGGGTAGTTAAAAACCGCGCGGCCCGTAACCAAAAAGGTTCGGGTATAGGGAGTTATGCGCAATCCCGCCTAGTTTAAGAAATAGTATTTATAAATATATTTATAAAGTGAATATGGCAAAGAATATTATTATTTATGGCGGGGCAGAAATACGAAGTCCTCATAAATTAATCATAGGAAAGGGGAAGGCGCTGTTATTGGAGCGGGCACCATTGTAACAAAGGATATTGAACCTTTTTCAATAAATATTGGTATACCAGCAAAAAAAATTGGAGAAAGAAATAGAAACATAAATTATGTGTTTGAAGATAAACCTTTACCGTTTATCTAATAAATAGTTATAAAATATGGTGTAAGACGGCACTGCGCATAACAGGCCGGTACGCGCCGCGCCGCCTGCGGCGGCTTGGCCTACGAAAAACCGCAGTCGGCCTACGGCCTTTGTACGGTTTTTCTCCGGCGCATTTTGTCCGCCGCTGAAACCGCTACGCGGTTTCTTTATCACGGCGGTCAAAACGTCGCATATAACCGGAACGATACCAGAACGGCCAACCCTGTCATTGATGAAAACCTTTTCCGGCGGCTGGGGCTTAACTCCCACGCCCGCTCTATACCCTCCCACCCGGCATTTGACCAGAACGCGCGGCATTCTGGATCGTCAACCGTGTGTATCCGCCTATAGGCGGATACACACGGTTGCCCCCTACTCCGCGTTGCGCGCCACCCGGAAGCCGACGGTGTTAATCCGCTGCATTGGGCTGTCACAATCCCGCCACGCCGAATCTATCTTGTAATCGATGTTAAACCACGACCCGCCTCGGTTCACACGACGGTAGCCTGAGACCGCCCTCGAGGGGTCCGTCCGCGCCTTTTTTGTATAAGCTTTTAAATAAGGTGCCGAGTAAGACGGATAAGGATCACGATCATCATCCAACCAGTCCCAAGACCATTCCCACACATTCCCATGCATATCGTACAGGCCCCATGTGTTCGGCGCGAAACTCCCCACGGGTATTGTCCTTTCCCGGTATCCTTCATTCCGTTTTGTCCGCCAATTCCACTCTGATCTGCAAAAGTTCGCCTGTCTGGCGGTGATGCTGTTTCCCGTATTGAATTGCGTGGTTGTCCCCGCCCGGCAGGCGTATTCCCACTCCGCCCCGGTGGGCAGCCGGTAGCCTCCCGGTCCCAAGTTACCAGCCACCTCAAGGAATCTCCCTGTGCGCCAGAGCCAACTCTTTCAGATGGAGGTAAAAACTCAGGCATATCATAGGAATACCTTCCATATATTTTTATTGCTCGGATCTCTCCGGGTCTTATCTATCGTGTAGGCGGGGGTCAAGCCCTCCAGCTCGCTCCGTTTGTTACAATACTCAACAGTGTCATACCAGCTCACCATCTCCACCGGCAGATCATCCCCCTTAAAATAGCTTGGGCTGCTCCCCATGACTTCCCACCATTCCTCCTGGGTTACCTCATACTTGCTCATCTAAAAAGAACTCACCGTAACCCGGTGCCGCAGGAAATCACCATGACTGCTAAACCAGCTAAGCCTATAGAGATTTCCCATCATAGCGGGGTTTCCCCCGGGGGAACCACGCTGTACCATACCCGATAGCCCTTGTTCGCCGAATCGGAGGGGCTCCCGCGGTTACGTAGACAATCCTGATCCCCAGTTCGTGGCGGCCCACCAGGAAGGTCTCGATCGTTACCTGCGCCGTGGGGGTCCCGCTGGGAGTGGGGGCGGTGTCCGCCGCCTGGATTTTGTCCAATCCGGTTAAAGCCGCCGGGGGAATCCCCCACCCGTCCGGCTTCGCCGGACGTTCACTCACAGCGGCATCCTTGCCGCCCATCCCTGGCGATTTTTGGGCTTGGGGTTTTCGCTTTGCGAAAACCCCATCCGTCCGGCTTCGCCGGACGCTTATTCACAGCGGCATCCATGCCACCCTTCGGCGCGCCCAGGGGAAAAAGCCCAAAAGCCCCGCGGACTTTTTGGGCGCGGAGTTTTCGCCCGGCGAAAACCCTTCCGCAATCCCGCAAAGCGGGATTGCGCCGCATCTATGCCGCCTATTCCGGGCCCGCCGCGAGAAGTACCGGCGCGCCCGCGGAATTAGAACCAGAAGCGGACGCCCAGGTCGCCGCCCCAGCCGCCGGCGGGAAAACGCACGCCGCCGTCATGCCATTTGTGTTCAGTCCCCCCGCCGTCTTTGTATTTGCCGTCGGTATCAATGGCCACACCAAGACTGGGGGCAAAATCGGCGAACACCTCAAGCCAGGGAAGCGGCTGCCAGCTCAGGCCAATGGGTACCCGCGCGCCAAAAGCCAGCGACGTATAGTTGGAATCCACGCCGCGTTCCGTACGTGAATAGCTGTAGAAATGAATCCAGCCACCCCCGCCCAGGAACCAGTGCAGATTGGCCGCCGGTACCAGCGGCTTGTCGATAAAGTAATAATCCCCGCTTAAACCTACCCTGAAATGACTGGAACCAAGGCCCAGATTGACGGCCCAAAAAACCGGGACATACGGGATTTTGAGCGACAGCGCGGCCCCGCTCCCCAGATCACTTCCAATCCAGCCGCCGTCAAAACCGCCCTGAACGCCGACGCCCCAGCCCTTGGGATGATCGGCGAACACCGCGCCCGTCGCCAGGAAGGCGGCAAAGACAATAATCAACACAGGTTTCTTCAATGTTCCATTTTCTCCTTACAAAACCTACTATACCGCCGCCGGCGTTCTCCTGTCAAGGATCGGGTAAAACCCGCGCTTCACCCGCGGGCCCGGCCCGGGTATAATAACGCCATGACCGTAAAGGAAATCGCCGAACTCGCGGGCGTCTCCATTGGAACCGTAGACCGGGTCCTGCACAAGCGGGGCAGGGTGTCGGCGGCCACCAGGGAAACAATCGAGGCGATTATCGAGGAATACCAGTTTACCCCCAACCCGAT
>JAIRPD010000028.1 GCA_031257195.1 Treponema sp.
CCCCCACCCCGTGGTGGTTTTGATGACGAGGAGGCGGCGTCCCTGGGCGTCGTACTGGACCGTCTCGTCGGCCCCGGGGTTGTCCCCGTCCAGGGGGATCAGGCAGGAGGCGAGGGCAAGGGCCACAAGCCCGACAATCGCCGTTACCATGGTTACCCGCCATGGATGGCGGCGCGACCAACACTTTAGTTGGGCTTTTTCGGCCCGGTGGTTTTTCTTTTCCAGGTTAGTTCCGTTCATACGCTTTTACCTCCGTCATGCTGATCCCCTGAAGGATAGGTATCAGTATATACCCTTTTTGTAATAACGCAAGCTTTTTGAGTAAAAAAAACGCTTTTTTGGCGGCCGCCCGCCCTTCCCCCGCCTGTTCCCCGTGCCCTGGAACACGCTCCAGGACTTCTGGAGAGGTTTCCAGAACTTCTAGAACACGCTCTAGAGTTTCTAGAACATGCTCTAGGGTTTCTAGAACATGTTCTACGACTTCTAGAACATGTTCTAGGGTTTCTAGAACATGTTCCAGGACTTCTAGAACATGCTCTACGACTTCTAGAACATGTTCTACGACTTCTAGAACATGCTCTAGGACTTCTAGAACATGCTCTAGGACTTCTAGAACATGTTCTAGGATTTCTAGAGCATGTTCCAGGACTTCTGGAGAGGTTTCCACGGGTTCTAGAAAGCCCGGAACGGGCTCTAAAAGGCCCGGAACGGGCTCTAGAAAGACCGGAACGGGCCCTAGAAAGACCGGAACGGGCCCCGGAACGGGCGCGGGGCTTTGACCTTCCCCGGAAGGGGCGTTATACTGGAAAGAATGATACTGGTAAAAGTACTACTGGGACTAATTGGCCTGGGGGTAGTGGTTTTTGTCCACGAACTCGGACATTTTATCGCCGCCCGCCGCTGCGGCATAGCGGTAGAAGCCTTTTCCATCGGCTGGGGGAAACCCCTCCTCAAAAAGAAGATCGGCGCGGTGGAATACCGGCTGGGCATATTCCCCGTAGGCGGGTACTGCAAAATGCGGGGAGATACCGAATTCCAGGAAGCCTGGGAAAACAACCAAAAGGGCCTGGAGCCCCCGGCGGGCGCTTTTTTCAGCGTCAAACCCTGGCGGAGGATCGTTACCGCCTTCGCCGGCCCCCTGTTTAACCTCGTCTTCGCCGCCCTGGCGTTGTCCCTTATCTGGGGCCGGGGAATAGAAGTGGAAACCCTGGAAAATAAAATCGTCCTCCTTTCCGATATTGACGGCCAAAGCCACCCCGCGGACCAGGGAGGGCTGCGGACGGGGGACACCATCGTGGAAATCAACGACAGGACAATCAACACCTACCGGGATATCCAGGAGAACATCGCCCTTAACCCGGACCAGGACCTTTCCCTCACGGTCCTGCGGGAAGGGGAGCGGGTCGCGCTCACGGTCCGCCCCAGCCTGGACAAAAGCGGGATGGGCAAAATCGGCGTCTACCCCTGGACAGAGCCGGTACTCAGCGCCGTCCGGCCCGGGGGGGCCGCCGAAAGGGCGGGCCTGAAACCGGGGGACCGGATCACCGGCGTTAACGGGGAGGATTTTCCCTATACGGCGGCGATCTACCGGATCTTGAACGCCGGGGAGCCCGCGGATTTTTCCCTGCGCTACCTGCGGGACGGCCGGCCGGAAACGGCGGCGCTCCGGGGGGTCGAGTACCGCGGGGGTGTCCCCGACTGGGGGGTGGAATACCAGACAGTCCGGTACCGGACCCCGGCCCTTTCCCCCCTCCGGGCCCTGGTCCGGGGCGGAATCGAGACGGGGAAAACCCTGGCGCTTTCCGCCAAAAGCCTGGGGCTCCTCTTTAAAAAGGAAATCGACCTGACCCAGGCCCTGTCCGGCCCCGCCCGCATCACCTACATGATGGGGGATATCGCCGCCGAGGGCTTTGGGGAAAGCCCGGAAACCGGTTTCAGTTCCGCCGTAAGCTTTCTGGCCCTCATCTCCATCGCCCTGGGTTTTATGAACCTCCTGCCCCTGCCCATCCTGGACGGGGGGCTGATTGTCCTGTACCTGATCGAGACAATCCGAAGGAAGCCCTTGAACCCAAAGGTCATATCGGCCTTTCAAACCGCCGGGGTGGTGATCATCTTTGGGCTTATGCTGTTCGCGGTCTTTAATGACATTCTCTTTTTTACCACCCAATAGGAGTTGTGTATGAGGCGCGGGATACCTTGTTTTTGCGATAATACCTTTACCGTGGATGTTCCCGAAGTGATCGACCTGGACGCGGAGCCGCGGTACGTTGAGGACATCCTGGCGGGGAACTTTATGAACTTTAGCTGCTCAAGCTGCGGGAAAAAGCACAAGCCCGAATTCCCCATCACCCTGCGATGGCCTTCCCGGGGACTCAACCTGGAGGTTCTTCCCGAACTTGACCGGGGTTCCTTCTACCTGAGGAAGGAGGATAAAAAGCTCGCGGGGGAGCGGGAAACGGTGATCTCCTACCCGGAACTGGCGGAACGGATCTGGCTGGTTAAAGACGGCCTTCGCGTGGAGGCGGTGGAGGCCCTCAAATACTACCTGTTTGTCAAGGCCGACGAGGCCTGCCCCGAGGGGGAGATCAGCGTTTGGTACCACGGGAAAACCGGGGAGGGAATGGAATTCCACATCCACGGCATGAAGGACAACGAGGTGGCGGTGATGAGGGTCCCCCTGGCCCTGTACGCTAAAACCCTGGAGGATTATGAAAAGAACCCCCGGGCGGAACCCTTTAACTCCCTGCGGGTAAAAAGCTACTATTCTATCCAGAACACCCTCCGCCCGGACGAGCTGAAATAAGGGGGCCGCCGCCCCGCCGCCGTTCTCGCCCCGCCGTCCCGTTGTCCCATAGCCGGGCCGCCCCGTTGCCGGGCCGCCCCGTAGCCGGGGCTGGGGAAAACGCGCTACCATGGACCCATGAAGAAAGCGTACGTGTTCGACATGGACGGCACCCTGGCCAACACCATCTATGACATCGGCGACAGCGTGAACCATGTCCTTGCCGCGGGGGGGTTTCCGCCCCACACCTACAACGAGTACCAGGACTACATAGGGATGGGCGTGGACGTCCTCTTTAACAGGGCCATGCCCGGCTACCGGGAACTGTCCCCGGAAAAACAGGGGGAGATCCGCCGGGTCTACCTGGCCCTCTACGGGGAGCGCTGCCTGGACAAAGTTCAGGCCTATGAGGGAATACCGGAAACCCTGGCGGCCCTGGCGGAACGGGGGGTCATCCTGGGGATTTTTACCAACAAACCCGAGGCCATGGCCCGGGCGATAGCGGCCCATCTTTTTAAGGACCGGGACTTCGCCTTTGTCCTGGGGGCCCTGGAGGGGGTTCCCCTCAAGCCCGACCCCGCCCGGATGCTGGCGGAGCTGAAAAAACGGGACGTTGCCCCGGGGGACGCCGTTTTTGTGGGGGACGGCAGGCCGGACATCGCCGCGGGAAAAAACGGGGGCCTCTTTACCTGCGGGGTAAGCTGGGGCTTTAAGGGCCTGGAAGAGCTGGAAGGGGCGGATGCGATCATCGATCATCCCCGGGAACTGCTGGACATCCCCTAAAGGCCCCCCCGCGCGCCCCGGGGAGCCTTCCCCCAAGCGCTGGGAGATCCTCCCACCGCGATGGGAGGTCCTCATACCGCACTGGGAGCTTCTCATAGCGCGGTGGGAGTTCCTCGTAGCGCGGCGGGAGCTTCTCATACCGCGCTGGGAGGTCCTCATACCGCGATGGGAGCTTCTCATAGCGCGGCGGGAGCTTCTCCCGAGCCTTGGGGAGAGACTCCCCGCCCCTAGAGGCCCTTCAATGTTCTGACCGCCTTGGCCTTGTCGGGGGCGTCGAAGAAGGCGCTCCCCGCCACAATCACGTCGGCCCCCTTCTCGATGACATGGCCGGCGTTCCCCTCGGTAACGCCGCCGTCCACGGAAAGCAGATACCCGTATCCCCGCTCTTCCCGGATCGCGGCCAGGCGGGCGAGCTTCTCCAGGCAGGAGGGCAGCATCTTCTGGCCCCCAAAGCCGGGGTTCACCAGCATCACCAGGACCAGGTCCGCCTCGGGCAGCAGTTCCTCCAGAAAACACACCGGCGTCCCCGGGACCAGGCACACCCCGGGCTTCATCCCCTCGTCCCGGATGGCCTGGATAAGGCGGTTCCCGTGGACCGCCGCCTCCACGTGGAAGGTCAGGTAGTCCGCCCCCGCGGCGGCGAAGGGCTTGACGTAGGCCTCGGGGTTTTCCACCATCAGGTGGCAGTCCAGGGGCAGCCGGGTGCGGGGCCGCAGGTCCGCCGCGGTCTTGGCGCCAAAGGTCAGGTTGGGCACAAAGTGCCCGTCCATCACGTCCAGGTGGATCCAGTCGGCCCCCGCCTCCTCCACCGCCGCCGCCGCGCCGGCCAGGCCGCCAAAATCCGCGGACAGCAGCGAGGGGGCGGCCAGAATCGTTCGTTTTACCATGTTTACCTCTCTCCCGTTTTGGTATAGTATACGTAAGTATCCGTCGAGAAAACAGAGGAAGAAAAGCGTGGCTATACGGGGCGGGCCCGTCACGGTCATCGGCGCCGCCAACATGGATATTAACGGCTTCTCCCGGGATCCCCTGAATATGGCGGATTCCAACCCCGGCAGGGTCGAGTACTGCCCCGGGGGGGTGGGGCGCAACATCGCGGAAAACCTGCTCCGCCTGGGCGCGGAGGTACGGTTAATCAGCGTCATCGGGGACGACCCGGGGGGCGAGCTGATCCGTTCCTCCAGCCGGGACCTGGGGCTTGATATAAGCCACAGCCTCTTCCTTTCCGGCGCCGCCTCTTCGGTGTACCTGGCCCTCATGGACAGCGATGGGGAGATGAGGCTGGCCCTTTCGGATATGTCCATCCTGGAAAGGATGACCAGGGCGCACCTGGAAAGCAAGGCGGAGCTTATCGCCGCGGGGGGGATCATCGTTCTGGACGCGTGCCTCACGGAGGAGGTTATCGGCTTTGTCCTGGACCGCTTTGGCGGGCGGCCGGAGGGGCCCCTCATCTTTCTGGACCCCGTGTCGGCCCGGAAGGCCGCGAGGATCGCGTCCCTGGCGGGCCGGTTTCACACCCTTAAGCTCAGCCGGATGGAGGCGGAGTGCCTGTCCGGCGTCGTCATCCGGCCCCCCCGCGGCGAAGGGCCGGGGGTTCCCCGGGAGGGCCTGGAGGAGGCCGCTTCCCGCCTCCTGCGGCGGGGAACCCGCCGGGTGTTTATCACCCTGGGCAAGGAGGGGGTCTACTGCGCCTCCGGGGAAAAGCGGTTCTACCGGCCGATCCGCCCCGTGGAGCCGGTGAATACCTCCGGGGGCGGGGACGCCTTTATGGCGGGCGTGGTTTACGGGACCCTCCGGGGCTGGGCGGAGGAGGAGATTGTCCTCTTTTCCGCCGCCCTGGGGGCTATTACCGTTCAGAGCGATACCACCGTTTCCCGGGAAATGAGCCTGGCCCTGGCGCGGCGGACCATGGAAGCCGGCGGCGGGCCGGCGGAAACGTAACGTAACTGTTAAGGAGTGATGATGAATAGTTATCTGGAATGGAACCCCGAGGTCCGGGAGGCCCTGGAGGGGAACAAGGCCGTGGTGGCCCTGGAAACCACGATTATCTCCCATGGTTTCGCCTACCCGGAAAACCTCGACTGCGCCAGGACCTGCGAACGGGTAATCCGGGAGGAGGGGGCGGTCCCCGCGACCATCGGGATTGTCCGGGGGAAGATCAAGATCGGCCTTTCGGAGGAGGAGATTGTCCACTTCGCGGAACACCGGGATATTCCCAAGTGCAGCCGCCGGGACGCCGCGGCGGTGATTTCCCGGGGGGACTACGGGGCCTGTACCGTGGCGGCCACCATGATGTTCGCCCGGATGGCGGGGATCCGGTTTTTCGCCACCGGGGGCATCGGGGGGGTCCACCGGGGCGCCCCGCGAAGCTTTGACATTTCCGCGGACCTGGAGGAACTGGCCCGGACCGGCGTGGCGGTGGTCTGCGCCGGGGCCAAGGCTATCCTCGACATCCCCCTGACCCTGGAGTACCTGGAAACCGCGGGGGTTACGGTCCTGGGGTTCCAGACCGGGGACTTTCCCGCCTTTTACACCCGTACATCCGGTTCCCCCGTGGATTACCGGGTGGAAAGCGCCGGGGAGGCCGCCCGGATTGTGAAGACCCAGGTTGACCTGGGGATACAAAACGGGATCCTCATCACCGTTCCCATCCCGGAAGAGGACGAAATGAACCCGGTTTACATTAACGATAACATCCTCCGGGCCCTGGAGGCGGCGGAAACCAGGGGAATCCGGGGCAAGGCCGCGACCCCCTTTCTCCTCGCGGAACTCCACCGGACCACGGGGGGTAAAAGCGCGGCGGCGAACAAGGCTCTGGTGTTCAACAACGCCCGGACCGCCGCCCGGATCGCCCTGGCGTACCAGGCGCTCCACCCCGGCAGGCGCGAATAGGGCGCTTGACAAAACCGCCGTTTTTCGCTAGGCTGACCATACCTCTTTAGCCGCCCTTGGGGCGGCTCATCAAAGTCCGTAAGGAGGACCTATGCGATTGTACGAGTTGACGGTGATCTTCCCCCTGGAAGAGGACCAGTATCAGGCGGGGAGAGAACTCCTCCAGGCCGACCTTGCCGCCGCGGGGGTAGAAATCGTTAAAACCGATGAAATCGGCGACCGCGACCTGGCCTACGAGATCGATAGAAGGCGGAGGGGCCGGTACGCGCTCTTTACCCTCAAAGTTGAGCCCGCCAAAATCGCCGGCATGGATAAGGCCTTCAAGCTGAACGCCCATCTTCTGCGCTATCTGTTTGTCCGGGTAGAGGAATAGCATGGCGGATTTAAACCACGCGGTGCTGGTCGGCAGATTAACCAGGGACGCGGAGCTTAAGTACACCGCCAACGGCCAGGCGGTCTGTAAATTTTCCATCGCCGTTAACCGGCGGCGGAAATCCGGCGATCAATGGGTGGACGAGCCTAATTTTTTCGATATTGTCCTTTGGGGCAGGCAGGGGGAATCCCTGAACCAGTACCTGGTCAAGGGTAAGCTGGTGGGGGTGGACGGGGAACTGCGCCAGGATCGCTGGGAACAGGACGGCCAAAACAGGTCCCGGGTGGAGATTGTGGCCAATAACCTCCAGCTCCTGGGGGGTAGTCCCGGCGGGGGCGGCGGTGCCGCCTATGGAGGCGGCGCTCCTTCCGGCGCGCGGCAGGACGCGGGCGCGGCCCCGTATGGCGGGGGAGGGTCCCCCCCGGCGGGCGCCTATGGCGGCGATGACGGCTTTACCGATGATATTCCCTTTTAAGAAACCGGCGGCGGCGCGCCGCCACAGAGGAGTTGTGTATGTCTGACGAAAAATATATGGAAGAGCGGCCTCCCCGGCAGGAGAGGGGGGCCATGGAAGTTCAAATGGACGGCCGGGAGGGGGATGACAGAACCGGCCGGGGCAAGGGCAAGGTTTTCTTTAAGAAAAAAGTCTGCCGCTTCTGTACCCAGAAGCTTAAAATCGACTATAAAGACGCGGATACCCTCCGTAAATTTGTTACCGAGCGGGGCAAGATCCTCCCCCGCCGCATTACCGGAACCTGCGCCAAACACCAGCGGGCTTTGGCGGCGGCGGTAAAGCGGGCCAGGATCATCGCCCTCCTTCCCTTTGTGGCGGAGTAGTGGAAACCCCGGCCGGGGATCTGCCCGGCGGTTCCGTTTTTTCCGCCCGGTCCCTGGTTTTCTCCGTTCTTTGCGCGGCGGTCTCGGTATGGTGTCTTCGGACCGGCTTTCTGAGTTTCCTTTTTTTGTTCCCCCTGGGGCTGGCGGCGTTTTTCTGGGGAGCCAAGGCCGCCTGGGCCGCGGGTATCCTGGCGGCGGCGGGAAATATTATCCTTTCCCTGTGGGTTTACTTTTACCAGAACGCGGAACCGGCGCTTTTACGGTGGAACGCCCAGTATTATACGGTGATGGTCCTTGCCTTTAGCTGGATCAACGCCCCCCTGAACAGGGGGGGGATCATGATGGGAGGGGTGTACCGGATCGCCGGCGGCGCGGTATGCTGCGCCCTGCTGATCAGCCCGATCTTTCTGTCCCTGATGGCCGATCCCCAGACGGGGGCCTTTGTCTCCCGCCATATCGCTTCCTTCGGGTTTTCAGGGAGTCCGGGGGCGGCGGGCGCGGTGGACTTTACCCCCGAGGAGATCATCGCCTCCCTGGTTTACGCCGGCCTCCGGGGGGGGATCCTCGTTTCCTGCGCTTTTTTTCTCGCCCTCAGCCGGCAGCTGGCCTGGGGAATCGCCCGGCTTGTCCGGAGAACCCTTCCGGCCAAGCCTGAGGAGTTTCACGCCCATCCCCTGCTTATCTGGGCCCTGTCCCTGGCCCTGGGGGCGGTCCTGCTGGGCAGGATGAGGGAACTGGATACCCTGGAAATAACGGGCTGGAATGTTTTGGTTCTATCCGGTATACTGTACCTGGTCCAGGGGGGGTCCATCGCGGTCCACTACCTGGTTAAAGCGCCGCCGCTGCCGCGGGTGCTGATCAACCTGGGGTTGATCCTCCTGTTTTTCACGCCGGGGATCAACGCCGCGCTTCTGGGAATTCTGGCGCTTCTGGGAATAGCGGAAAACTGGGTGCCCTTTCGGGCGCCCAAACCGGGGCCGCCTCCTACTCCGGAGGCGTGAGGGCGGGTATCTCGCCCTCCGCGCCCCGTCTCCCCCGGGAGACAACGTTTCCCGTAGGGGAGACGAATCATACAGTGGAGCTTGGAAATGAAGGTTATTTTAAACAAGGATCTGGCCACCCTCGGCGAGGAGGGGGATGTAAAGGATGTGGCGAAAGGATACGCCCGGAACTACCTTTTCCCCCGGGGTATAGCCCTCCCTTATAACGAGGGGACGATCAAACTTTTTGAGGCCCGAAAAGAGGAAATTGAGGCCCGGAAGGCGGAAAAACGCCAGGACGCCGCGGGGCTGAAGGAGAGGATCGAGGCCCTGGCCTTGACGCTGATCATGCCCGCGGGGGCCAATGGAAAACTCTACGGCGCCGTTACCGCCCAAACGATGGCGGACGAACTGGCTAAACATGGTTTCCAGGTGGAGCGGAAAAAGATAGAGATCCCCGGTAATACCATAAAAAGCGTGGGTAAGTACAAGGTAACGGTAAAGCTCTATGAGAGCGCGGCCGCCGAATGTACCCTTACCGTGGAAGGCCAGGCGGTAAAGACCGAAACCAAAGCTCCCGCCCCCTCCCGGGGAAGGCGGCGGAACGCGGCCGAGGCCGCCCCGGCGGAAACCGTCCCCGCGGGAGTCCCCGGAACGGACCCCGGGGAAGCCGCCGCGACGGAAGCTGACTCCGCGGCTGGGGCGGAGGTTCCCCCCGCCGGCGCTGAACCCGCGGGTACTCCCGCCGGCGAGGCGGAAGCCGCCGGATAATTCGTGCCGTCGCTGAAAGATAAGGTTCCCCCCCATAATGACGAGGCGGAACAGGCCGCCCTGGGGGCCATACTGCTTGACAATGACGCCATAGACGCAGCCCTTCTCTATGTAAAGGCGGAGGACTTTTATTCCAACGCCAACCGCCGGGTTTTTCAGGCTATCCTTAACCTCCACAATCAGGGCCAGCGGAGGGCGGACATCATCACCGTGGTGGCGGAACTCCGCCGGATGGAGGAACTGGACGCCGCCGGGGGGCCCGCCTATGTGGCTTCCCTGACCAGTGTGGTGCCCTCCAGCGCCAATATTGAACACTATGCCCGGCTGATCCAGGACTGTTCCCTTAGGCGATCCCTGCTCCGGGTTTCCGCGGAGATAAACACCCGGTCTTTTGACGAGTCCGTGGAATCCCGGGTTGTCCTGGAAGAAACCCAGCAGCTTATCTTTGAGCTGGGGGAAGACAAGAAGACCTCCACGTTTAAAAGCGCCCGGGACTTGATGCCCCGGGCCATTGACATGATAGAAAAGCTCTACCGTTCAAAGGACGCCTATACGGGGATTCCCTCGGGTTTTGATGATCTGGACACCCAGACTTCCGGGTTTCAAAATTCGGAGCTGATCATCATAGGCGCCCGGCCCTCGGTGGGGAAAACCGCCCTGGCTTTGACCATGGCCGCCCATATCGCCATCGGGCAAAAGATCCCCGCGGCCTTCTTTTCCTTGGAAATGTCCGATATGGCCCTGGCGCTCAGGCTTATCTCCTCGGAGGCTAAGATTGAGTCGGAAAAGATCCGGAGCGGCATTTTGCAGCCCAAGGATTTTCACAGCCTGATGGACGCGGCGGGCAGAATTTATGACGCCCCCCTGTACATCGTGGATACCCCGGGGATGAAGCTCCTGGACCTCCGTTCCCAGGCCCGGCGGCTCCGCTCCCAGCAGGAGGTGAGGATCATTTTTATCGACTACCTGACCTTGATAACGTCGGACAATTACAACATTCCCCGGCACGAGCAGATCGCCGAAGTCTCCCGGTCCCTGAAAAGCCTGGCCCGGGAACTGGATATACCGGTGGTGGCCCTTTCCCAGCTTCGCCGGGACGCGGAGGGGAAGATGCCCAACCTGTCGGATATCCGGGAATCGGGGTCTATTGAGCAGGACGCGGATCTGGTGATGTTTCTTCACCGGGAACGGGAAACCGATGTTAAGCCCGGGAGCAAAAAGGAAAACGACGGCGCGACAAAGCTTATCATCGCTAAACAGCGGAATGGGCCGGTGGGGATCATAGACATTGTGTTTCTTCCCCGGTACGCTAAGTTTGTCCCCTTTGCCAGAGAGCGGCAATAGTAGTATACTTGTCTGGGAGGATAGCGATGGCCTTTGCGGATGAATACGATTTTGAGTTTTTAAAGAACGAATCGGAAAAGCTGGTAATTGAGGAACTGGGTCGCCAGCTTGAGAAGCGCGAAGATGAAATTTGCCGCTGCAATGAATGTGTGGTGGACATGGCCGCCGTGGCCCTGAATACGGTAAAACCCCTGTACCGGGTATCCCTTTTGGGAACCCAGTACGCCGCCTCGGCGATGGGCGAGGAGCCTTACGCCAAGTCCCTGCGGAACGCGGTGGCCCGGGCGATAGAAAAGATACGAAAAAACCCCGCCCACGATTAATTGACGCGATTGGTTGAACCGCCCTGTCCGGTAACCGGGTAACGGTCCCATTCCGGGTCCAGGAGGTTTCCCGGCGCGAAGGGCCTTATAAACCAGGGGCTGTTCCCCGCGAGGGGGGCCAGCGCCGCCCTGTCGCTTTCCGTAAAGTAGCCCCCCGGCAAGGCCAGGCTGCGGAACTCATGGGCGATGCCGGACCGGCGGATCAGGGCGGCGCTTTGTTTGATCGCCTCCCCCGGCCAAAGCGGATCCAGGGCCGCCCCCGGTTCCGGTCCGGTCCCCGGCGGCAGCAGCGTCTTATACCGTTCCGGGGCGGTCTTCAGGTCCATGGCGATGTAGTCCGGCCGGGTTTCTTCCCCGCCCAAAAGATTTTCCAGGACGCCGGGAAGCGCGCCGTTGGTGTCGAGCTTTACCTTGAGGCCCATCCGTTTTATCCTGCTTATCACCTCGCCCAGGCCGGCGTGGAGCGTGGGCTCGCCCCCGGAAAGCGCCGCGCCGCCCAGCACCCGGCGGCGCTTTTCCACCCGCGCCAGGGCGTCCTCCAGGCTCAGATACAATCCCGCCCCGGGGTGGCCGCCGCTTTCCGGGTCCCCCCGGGGGGCGCCAAGCACCAGGTCCCGGTTATGACACCAGGGACAACGGAGGTTGCAGCCGGGAAAGAAGATCACTGCGCTGACCATGCCGGGATAGTCGAGCAGACTGGTCTTGCGCAGTAAAACCGTTCCGCGGAGCAAGCTGTTTCAGGCCGGCCCTTACACGGCGATAGGTTCGGCCCCGGTAAGCAGCCGGCCTATGGTTTCCGGGTCCCGGGCTCGGCCCAGTTCTTCCCCCGCGGGGGAAAGGAGGATCGCCATGGGGGTGGACATCACGTTGCGCCGCACCGCCTCCGCCAGCCCCTCGTCGGTGTCGGCGTCGTACAGTTCCATGGGGATGCCGAGCTTTCCCGCCGCCGCTTTGGCGGGAGGGCAGGCGGGGCAGGCGGGGCGGACAAAGAGCAGGACCCTGCTTTCCGCCCCGGTCTTCCCGCCTTCCCCCCATCCGGCGGACGGGGTTTTATCCGCCCCGGGGCCCGCCAGGGCCGGGCCGCCATAGACAGCGGCCGTTTGACGGCCGGGAGCCCGGGGGGTGGACTTGTCCCTCCGGCCCGGCGCGGGGGCTGGACCAGAGGGAACGCAGGAAGCCAGGAGAGAAGCGTCGGGCTTAAACAGTACCCGTTCCCCGTATTCTTCCCGCTTTCCCTTGTTCCAGTTCCGCACCGACCGGTAGTAGCCCACGATACGGCTGTACACCTCCGTCGGCGTTCCCCTCACATTGGAAAGGGCCTCCCTCGCCGCGGAAAGTTCACGTTCAATGACCTCAAGGTTTCTCATCTATGACCTCTTCAATTAAAGATTTGACCGGCCCGGGTTACCGGACAGGCCCATTTTTTTATTCATGGTGAGGGTTTAGTATCCCGCCTTTTAGGGCGAGGTTGTTGATTCCCTCCGCGGGTTACTATCCCGCCCCTCAGGATGGACAGATCCATTACCCCGCCGCCGCCAGAACCGCGTCCCGTTCCTGTTCCAGCGCCGTAATCTTCCCGCGCAGCCGCTCCTTCTCCTCCTCCTCGCAATGGGGGCAGAGAAAGTGTTCCCCCTTTAGGTAGCCGTGAACAGGACAGACCGAAAAGGTGGGGGAAATAGTAAAGTAGGGGATTCGATAGTTATGGGCGATGGCTTTAACCAGATCCCGGCAGGCGCGCCAGTCCTCAATGGCTTCCCCCACAAAGGCGTGGAATACCGTGCCCCCGGTGTAGGCGCGCTGCAGGCTTTCCTGAAGGTCCAGGGCGTCAAAAACATCCTCGGTCTCCATCACCGGAAGCTGGGTGGAGTTGGTGTAATAGGGTTCGGCGGTCCCCGAGGTGATAATGTTGGGGTAGCGTTCCTTGTCGTGCTTCGCCAGCCGGTAAGAGGTGGACTCCGCCGGGGTGGCCTCCAGGTTAAAGAGTTCCCCGGTCTCCTCCTGAAAGTCGGCGAGCTTCCTCCGCATAAAATCCAGCGCAGCCAGGGCGAATTCCCTCCCTTCCTCCCGGGCGATGGTGATATTTCGGCCCAGAAAATTGAGGACGCACTCGTTCATGCCCACCAGGCCGATGGTATTAAAGTGGTTGTCCAGGGTTCGTAAATACCGGCGGGTATAGGGAAAAAGCCCCGTTTCCAGCAGTTTTGTCACCACCTTGCGCTTGGTTTTAAGGCTGTCCCTGGCCAGTTCCATCAGACACTCCAGGCGGCGGAAAAAATCGTCCCGGTTTTTCGCCAGGTAGCCGATTCTGGGCAAGTTGATTGTTACCACCCCGATGGACCCGGTCAATTCGTCGGAACCAAAGAGGCCGCCCCCCCGCTTGCGGAGTTCCCGCTTGTCCAGCTGAAGCCGGCAGCACATGGACCGCACGTCGGAGGGGTTTAAATCCGAGTTGACAAAGTTTTGAAAGTAGGGGGTCCCGTAGCGGCTTGTCATCTCGAAGAGGAGGGCGGCGTTGGGGCTTTCCCAGTCAAAATCCGCGGTAATGTTATAGGTGGGGATGGGATACTGGAAACCCCGGCCCCCGGCGTCTCCCGCGAGCATCAGCTCAATGAAGATCCGGTTTACCCGGTCCATCTCTTTCTCGCAGTCCCCGTAGAGGAAATCCGCCTCCTCGCCCCCCACCACGGCCTTCCGGTCCCTCAAGTCCGCCGGGCAGGTCCAATCCATGGTGATATTGGTAAAGGGCGCCTGGCAGCCCCAGCGGCTGGGGGTGTTGACCCCAAAGATAAAACTTTGCAGGCATTGTTTAATTTCCCTGTCCGAAAGGGAATCGGCCTTGACAAAGGGGGCGATATAGGTGTCGAAGGAAGAAAAGGCCTGGGCGCCGGCCCATTCGTTCTGGAGGCAGCCCAGGAAATTCACCGCCTGCTGCATCAGGGTGGAAAGGTGCCTGGGCGGGCTGCTGGTGATCTTGTCCGGCACCCCTCCCAGACCCTCGGCGATGAGCTGACGCAAGGACCAGCCGGCGCAGTAACCGGAAAACATGGAAAGGTCGTGGATGTGAAAATCCGCGTTCCGGTGGGCGTTGGCGATCTCCGGGGAATAGATGTTTTTCAGCCAGTAATTGGCGGTGATACTCCCCGAATTGTGAAGAATCAGTCCCCCCAGGGAATAGTTTACGTTGGCGTTTTCGTTGACCCGCCAGTCGGACTGTTTAAGGTAGCCGTCCATGGTGGAATCTATGTCCAGCATGAGCTTTTTGGCGTCCCGCGTGGCCTCGTGCCGGGCCCGGTAAAGGATATAGGCCTTGGCCACGGCGGTTTCCCGGGCCTCGATGAGGGCCGTTTCCACCAGGTCCTGAATTTCCTCAATGGCGGGGATGGAATTGGGATGCCTGCCCGCCATCATGGTTACGATAAGTTCCTCCACCCGGGCGGTTAGGGCGTTGAGCTTCTTTTCGGTCTCCTCTCCCTCCTTACCCGCGGGGGCCCCGGTTATCCCGCCGGTGGCGGTAAAGGCCCTGGCCAGGGCGTTCCGGATCTTTTGTCTGTTGTAGGGTTCTATATCGCCCGATCGTTTTACCACGCCCCGTATCATCACTGTTCCTCCAAGGGGAAGTTTTCCGAAGAAATTCCCAGTTTCTGAATTTCCCGCACGAATTCGCCGGGGGTCTCGAAATGCCGGTAAACCGAGGCGAACCGCACATAGGCGACCTTATCCACTTTTCCTATGGTTTCCAGCACCAGGTCCCCCAGGGCCTGGGAGGGGATCTCGTGGCTGGCCCGGCCCATGATTTCGGCCTGGTCCTCAATGTCGTTTACCAGGCTTTCAATCCGCATGGAAGAAAAGGGCCGTTTTTCCAGGGCCCGCTGGATTCCCTTTTCCACCTTAAGCCGGTCAAAGGGCTCCCGCCGGCCGTCCCGCTTAACCACCATAAAAGGCTTATCCTCAATCCGCTCATAGCTGGTAAAACGGTATCCGCAACCGTCGCACTCCCGCCGCCGCCGGATCGCCTCGCCGTTGGCCAGAGTTCGGGACTCAATTACCTTATCGTCAAAGTTCCCGCAATGGGGGCAGCGCACGTTTTTCCACTCCATCCGCCGGTTTCACGCCCGGCCGGCACACCACCGGAAGGGTCCCTCCGGGGGCTTACCCCCACCCGTAGACCCCTATATCTAGCGTAGAACACCGGTTCGTTTTCATTCTACCACACCATATCTTGTGCCGGCAAGTACCTGGCCGGGAAAAAAACGAAAAAAAACGCTTTTTTTGAGGGGGCCTTTCCGCCGGGGAGCTGTCTTTCCCTCGGGGCCTAAACCCGCTATACTTGGTTTATGAAAATTGGAATAGACACCTTTGCCTCCGGCGGGGGCCGGTCGGGGATTGGTGTTTATTTGACCCAAATCCTCCGGCGTATACCCCCCGGGGAGGAACGGTTTGAGCTTTTTGGCTGGGATTATGATCGTTATATGTACACCGGGGGGGCTCATCGGCGGGATTATATTTCCCGGTGCCGCTTTAACGGCCGTACCGCCAATACCCTCTGGCACCTGATCCGCTACCCCGATTTTGCCCTGGACCGGGGCTACGGGGCCTGTTTTTTCCCCGCCGCCCACCGGCGTATCCCCTATACGTCCCCCTGTCCCTCTATCGGTACGGTCCACGACATGGCCGCCTACTGGGGGACCCGGAAAACCCGGGAGTCGTTAGGTCTTATCCGGATGATCCTCCCCGACGCCCTCCGGCGGCTGGACCAGGTTATCGCCGTGAGCGAATTTGTCAAACAAGAACTGATGGACCTGGTCAACGTGCGGGAGTCGAAGATCACCGTGATCCCCAACGGGGTGGATCACGCCGCCTTTTATCCCCGGCCCAGGAACGAGGAAAACGTCATCCTGATCCAGCCCTTTAGTTTTCGCCGCCCCTATATACTCTACGCCGCCCGGATCGATCATCCGGTAAAGAACCATATAAAACTTATAGAGGCTTTTGGGATTTTCAAGGAAAGGACCCGGTATCCCCACCGGCTGGTGCTGGCCGGGGCGGACAGCAACCGGGCGGAAAAGGTCAAGGCCGCCGCGGCGGCCTCAAGCCATCGGAACGACATCTTTTTTACCGGCTACTTTCCCTCCACAAGCCTTCCCGAACTTTACGCCGGGGCGGATTTTGTGGTTTTTCCTTCCAAATATGAAGGTTTTGGCCTGGGGGCGCTGGAGGCCATGGCCAGCGGGGTTCCCGTGGTCTGCGCCCGGGCGGCCTCCCTTCCCGAGGCGGGGGAACACGCCGCCCTGTACTTTAACCCGGACGACGCGGAGGAAATGGCGGACCGGATGACGGCCCTTACCTCGGACAGAGAACTGGCCCGGGAATGCCGTCAAAAGGGACTGGAACGGGCCAAAACTTTTTCCTGGGATGAATGCGCCCGGAAAACCCTGACGTTAATTGAGGAAACCGCGTTTTCTTAGGGTACTGAAAACGCGGCGTTTTCGGCGCTTAAGACTTGGTCTGGCTGCGCAGGGCCGCCCGGACGGCCTGTTTGGCGGCGTCCCGGACACTGGTGGTGTACTTATAGTTGTCCGCGATATTCATCAGCAGCTCCACCGCCTCGCGATCCTTAAATCCCCCCAGTTTTTCATAGGCCTCTATAGCCGCCAGGGCCAACAGATTGTCGGGGTTGGTGTCGTTGTATTTTCGCAGTATCCAGGAGATCCTCCTCACCGTGTTGCCGTTGTCCTCCAGCCCTATTTTGGCCAGGGAATAAACCGCCTCCTGAAGGACCATAACCTCGGTTTCGTAATAGATGACGTTCAAAAGGGCGTCCCTGGCCTCGGGGGTGGCCATCTGTCCCAGGTATTCGGCGCTTCTCCGCCGGATATCGGGAAAGTTGTTAAGCACCCGGTTTCCCTCCCTGGTTTGGTTCAGGATCCCCTCCATGCTCATGTATACCAGGGCCTCCCGCATCTGATCGCTCTTGGTTCCCTCTTTCAGGGAGTCGCGGATAAGGTCCAGCACATCTTCCTTGTTTTCCCTGCTTATTCCCCGGCTTTGTTCCCGGATGATGGAACCCTGCACCTCTTCCTGGAGGTAAGATTCCTCTACGGACATTTCCCGCTGCTGAGCCGTGGCTAGGAACACGGAAACGCAGGCCGCGCTTAAAAATAAGACAAACCGTTTCATCGTAACATACCTTCCTTAATTCGTAGTAGTTTTACCGTTACCCCGGCGGGGCCAAGATTTGGTTAAGTACCTCCAATTCTTCATCGCCCGCCGTTATTTTCCACCCATTTGGATATTTTTTCAAGTAGTAAAGCCTGATTTTTGTTCCCGCCTTGGCGTTAATTTGAAAGGCCTTGACGATATTGGAGGCCACAAAGTCAATATCGTCCACATGGTTGCTTCTTCGGGAGGGAACCACCACGTTGTAGAAAAAATCCTGGGGGCTTTTAAGGATAATGTTGTTATACTTCAGCCGGTCGGAATTCAGGGAGATATTCTTCAGGTAAACGGGGTTGTTGATCAGGTTTACGTATACCGGATCCAGGTAGGATACCCAGGTGTTGTAATCTTTCCGTTCGATGATACCGTTCAGGGTCTTAATCAGTTCCTGGCAGTCGCGCAAGGCCACGGTCCTTTCCTCCGGGCTGACGGTGGCGGGGTTAAAGGCCGGCTGGGAGGAACGCGAAACAGACCGGGAGGGGGGGGAAACGGGGCCTTTCGCCGGGGGTTGATCCTGGACCACCGCCGGCTCCCCCTCGCAGGAAACGAGGAGGCAAAAAACAGCCAAAACGCCCAAGGCAAAAAACCGCATGCTTCTATTACCCACTATACTTCTTGATCGGCTTAAAGTCAATGTTTATTATACTATTTGTTATGATACGAGCGGCTTTTCCCGGTTCGTTTGATCCCCCCACCCTGGGTCATCTGAACATTATCCAGCGGGCGGCGGCGGTTTTTGACGAAGTTACCGTGGTGGTGGCGGAAAACCGGCGTAAAAAGTACCTGTTTTCCGCGGAGGAACGGCTGGACCTGGTTTCCCGGCTGGCCGCCCCCTGGAAGAACGTGTCCGCGGCCCTTTGCCGGGGGCTGGTGGTGGATTTCCTCAAGGAAAGGGAAATTCCCGTCCTGATCCGGGGGATCCGGGGGATAGGGGATTTTTCCCACGAATTTGAGCTTTCCCTGATGAACCGGGCCCTGAATCCGGCGGTGGAGACGGTTTTTTTTACCACCGATCAGCGTTATGTGGTGATCCACTCCTCGGCGATTAAGGAAATCGCCTCCTTTGGGGGGGATGTTTCCGCCATGGTCCCCCCCGCCGTGGCCCGGGCCCTGGAGGCGAAATCCCGGCCCGGTTCCCCCGCCGGCCTTGATCCGGCGGGATAAACCGCGAACCTTGCTTGACAAAAACGGGGAAATTGTTATAATGAAGGCTTATAGAGAGGTTGTATAATGGCAGTACCCAGAGCGAAAACGTCAAAGGCCAGAACCCGCCGCCGACAGTCGATCAACATGAGGCTTGACGCCCCCGGTTTGGTGGAGTGTTCCGGCTGCGGTAACAAGGTTCTTCCACACAGGGCCTGCCCCAAGTGCGGTTTTTACCGGGGGAAACAGGTAATCGCGCCGGAGGCCAAAAGCTAAAGCTCCCGGCGCGCGGTGTTTTCGTCCCGCGCGGCCAGGGGTTCAATTCCATACTTAATGAGGAGCGCAGAGAATGGACGAGTTGTTTGAGAAGATGAAAAAATTGATCGCCGATAAACTTGAGATCGACGCCGCCAAGATCACCATGGAAGCTTCCTTCCGTCAGGACCTGGGGGCGGACAGCCTTGACACCTATGAGTTGGTCTACGCCATTGAGGAAGAGACGGGCATTACCATCCCCGATGAAAAGGCCAATAACTTTGAGACCGTCAAGGACGCCTACGAGTACATAAAATCCCAGCGGAAATAACCGTGAATTTCCCGGCGCTGGGGATCGAAAGGAAAAGGGAACTCCGTTTATTCGTCAAATCCGCGGGGATACGGTTCAAAAACCTGGAGCTTTTGAACCTTTCCCTGATCCATCGGTCGGTAAGCAACGAATTCCGGGGGGGGGAACCCCCCTCCAGGCGGGTCAACAACGAGCGGCTTGAGTTTCTGGGCGACGCTGTCCTGGGGGTTATCGCCGCTTCCCTGCTGTACGAACGCTTCCCCGAAAAGAGCGAGGGGGATCTGGCCAAGATAAAAAGCGTGGTGGTATCCGAGGAGATCCTTTCAAGGATCGCCCTGGAACTCCAGCTGGACCGGCTCCTTATCCTGGGAAAGGGAGAGGAACGGACCGGGGGGCGGGCCAAAAAGGCGATCCTCGCCGACGCCATGGAGGCCCTGATTGGCGCCCTATACCTGGATTCGGGGTTCAAGGCCGTCTTGGGTTTTGTGTCCGCCCGGATCAACCCGGAAATTGACCGGGTCCTGGAAAAGAAAGTTACCCAGGACTACAAATCCCTGCTTCAGGAGTTAAGCCAGCGGGACTACAAGGCCTATCCGGTTTACCGGCTGGTAAAATGTACCGGCCCGGAGCATGACCGGCTTTTTTGGATAGACGTAACGGTAAACGGTGAAACCTACGGCCCCCGCGGGGGGCGGAACAAAAAATCCGCCGAACAAGACGCCGCCAGGATCGCCTGGGAAGCCCTGACCGGCGGCGCTACTCCTGATACCGGCGGTTGATGTTCTCCGCGATTTTCAGAAGCCGTTCCCGGTTGTTAAGTTCCGGGTCGTCCACCGCCGCTTCCAGCAGTTCCTGAAGGATGATTCCCACGGTTCTGCCCGGTTTTACCCCCAGGGCCAGGAGGTCCCGGCCGTTAACCGCCAGATCCCGGGGGGAAAGGATGTTCCCCCGGTTCAGGACCGCCTCTATACGTTTCCTAAAGGGGAGGAGGGCCGCCGGGTCCGGTTCCGTTTCCGCCGTCCCCGCGGTGTCCGCCAGCCGGAGGGCGAACAGTTCTTCCAGCAGGTCCTCCCCGGTTTTAATGATAAAGCGCCGCACCGCCCCATCCTTCCAGGCATCCTCGTAGTGGAACATGTGGGCGGCGACAAGCCGCGACACCCGGTCAATAAGGGCGTTGGGGTACCGGAAACGCCGCATGATCCCCTCCGCCAGCCGCGCCGATTCCCTTTCGTGGTGATAGAACGTCCAGGTTCCCTTTTCCTCATCATAGCGCCTCACCGGCGGCTTCCCGATGTCGTGGAAGAGGGCCGCCATGCGGACCTCCCGGGAAAACCCCGCCCCCGCGGCCCAGGCGCAGGCCAGCAGGGAATGATCCAGCACGTCCCGGCGGTGGCGGCCCCGCTGCTCAACCCCCCGGCAGAGGGCCAGTTCGGGCAGGATCAGCCGTAAAAGCCCCGTTTCCTCCATGACGACAAACCCCGTCTGGGGCCGGGGGCTGAGGATGGTTTTATCCAGTTCCTCCCGGATCCGCTCCGCGGCCACCCTGGCGGTGGTGGACAACGCGCCGGGGATAGCCGCCAGGGTCTTTTCTTCCAGGTCAAAACCCAGTTGGGCGGCGAAACGCACCGCCCTCATAGGCCGCAGGCCGTCCTCGGTAAACCGTTCCTCCGCCCGGCCCACGGAACGGATAAGGCGGCGTTTGATGTCGCTTTGGCCCTGGAAGGGGTCGATCAAGGTGCCCTGGGGAAGCTTGACCGCCGCGGCGTTCATCGTGAAATCCCGGCGGGAAAGGTCTTCCTCGATGGTGGCGGCGTAGCGGATTTCATCGGGCCGCCGGCCGTCGGAATAGGCCGACTCGGTGCGAAAGGTGGTAACCTCCAGGGAACGGCCCCGGTGGCGGATCGTTACCGTGCCGTGCTTGATCCCCGTGGGGATCACCCGGTGGAACAGGGAGACCACCTCCTCGGGCCGGGCGTTGGTGGCCAGGTCCCAGTCCGCGGAATCCCGGCCCAGGAGCAGGTCCCGGACCGCCCCGCCCACCAGGTACACCTCTTTTCCCGCGGAGTTAAAAATAAAGGCGATTTCTTTGAGCGGGGGCGGAACCCGGAGATTGGCCGTCAATTGTGTGTCCTTTAAGAGTATACTACAATGGGACGGTATGGTTAAGGGAGAGTATTCCCCCTCCGCCGGGGGGCCGCCCCGGGGGATTGTCTTTTTGGGGGGCGAGGGACCGGGCCCGGAACGCTGCCGGGAACTGCTGCGGGAAGCGGAGGCCGCCGGGGGTTCCCCGCCCCTTACCGCCGCGGCCGATTCGGGGCTGCTCCTCGCGGAAAGGGCGGGCATCCAGCCCCGCTGGGTCCTGGGGGACATGGATTCCCTGCCGGACCCGGAAACCCGTCTGGCCCCGTACCCGCCGGAAACCGTTTTCCGGTACCCCGCCGCCAAGGATTTTACCGACGCGGAACTGGCCCTTTCCCTGCTTTGGGACCGGGGCGGGGGGGAGATCTGGCTCGCGGGCGGCGGCGGGGGCCGGACCGATCACCTCCTGGGGATCCGTTCCCTGTTTGAGCGGGACCGCTCCCCCGCCCGGTGGATCACCGCCGCAGAGGATATTCGCTGTGTAGAAGGGGGGGGGCCGCTTCCGGCGGAACTGACCTTTCCCGGCGGCGGCTCCCCCGCCGAGCCCGGGCCGGCCCGGGTTTCGGTGTTCCCCCTGGGGGCCGGCCCCTGGGAGGCGGAAAGCGAGGGCCTCCGCTGGCCCCTGGGGGGTCTCCCCTGGGACCGGGGCTTCTTCGGCCTTTCCAACGAGGCTCCCCTGGGGAGTTTTACGATCCGGGCCGTCCGGGGCCGGTTTCTGGCGGTGATCGCCGTGGAAGGCGGCGCGGTCACTGCCCTGGGGTTTACCTAAGGTAAACCCCAGGCGAAAAACCCGCGAGGTATGGATGGCCTTAATTATCGACGACGCGAAAGAAGTGCCGCGCCGTATCCGGGCGCGGCTCTACTCCAGCTACCCGCCAACGAGACGGCGGCCCCCGCCGGCATGTTCGTTATCGAGGGCCACAGGATCAAGGCGGCGGGGGAACATCCGGGCAGCGGGGTCTACTTCGTGAGCGCGGCGGACGCCGCCCGGCGGGTCAAAGCGGCGGGGCGTCTGGTGGAGAATAGGGCAAGCGGAATCATCGGTATAATCCCCGCGCGGACGGACACACGGGCCATGTGTGAGGGAACACATAGCTTATGTGTGAAGGCGCGCGCGGGCCATGTGCGCTTCCACACAGAGCCTATGTGTGGAATAACACAAAGGCTCTGTGTCCGCCCCCGGGGAGGGGCGTAAACGCCGCCCGTTGGGGCGGGGGATATAACGCGTGACAAGGAGAGAACGATGAAACGAAAGGGATGGATCGCGGCGGCGGCCCTGGTTTGCGCGGGGCTGGTGGGAGCAATTCGGGACTGACTTTGTCAACTTCTGGACGAGCCGGGACAAAAAGGCCGGGACTTACGTCAAGAACGGCCGTATCTGGACGGTGAAGTAGCGGCGCGATCCGGCCGCGGCCTGGCCCGGCGGCGGACCCCTTGCCGGGGGTATCCCTCTTCTCTATACTAAGGGGGATATGAGGGGCGTTGAATACCGGGGGTTAACCCGGATAGAGGGGCCGGTGGTTATTACCGAACGGAGCCGGAACGTGGGCTTCAACGAGGTGGCGGCGGTGTACGACCGGGGGGAGGGCCGCCGTTTGGGCCGGGTGGTGGACATGAGCGAGGACTGGGCCGCCGTCCAGATCTTCGGCAGTACCACGGGTCTTTCCGCCGACGAGGCCAGGGTGGAGTTCCTGGGCAGGCCCATGGAACTCCGGGTGGGGCCGGGTCTTTTGGGCCGGGTCTTTAACGGCCTGGGGGAACCCATCGACGGATACGGCCACATCCTTTCCTCCACCTGCCTGGACGTAAACGGTATGCCCATCAACCCCTACGCCCGGACCTATCCCCGGGACTTTATCCAAACCGGGGTTTCCGCCATAGACGGGATGAATACCCTGATCCGGGGACAGAAGCTGCCGATCTTTTCCGGCAACGGCCTGGCCCATAACCGGCTGGCGGCCCAGATTGTCCGGCAGGCGCGGATTTTGTCCCCCGGGGAAACCGGCGGCCCGGCGGGGGACGGTTCCGCCGGGGGGGGCGGGCAGTTTGTGGTGGTTTTCTGCGCCATGGGGGTCAAGTACGACGTGGCCCGGTTCTTCCTGGACGATTTTGAGCGGAGCGGGGTGCTGGCCAACGTGGCGGTGTTCCTCTCCCTGGCGGACGCGCCCAGTCTGGAGCGGCTGGTGGCCCCCCGCTGCGCCCTTACCGCCGCCGAATACCTGGCCTACGAAAAGAACATGCATGTCCTGGTGGTGATGACCGACATGACTAACTACTGCGAGGCCCTGCGGGAAGTTTCCTCCATCCGGGGGGAGGTGCCCAGCCGTAAGGGGTACCCCGGCTACCTCTACTCGGACCTGGCCAGCCTCTATGAGCGGGCGGGCAAAATCGAGGGTTCCACAGGGTCCATCACCCAGCTTCCCATCCTCACCATGCCCAACGACGACATCAGTCATCCCATTCCCGACCTGTCGGGGTACATCACCGAGGGGCAGATTGTCCTGGACCGGGAACTTTCCCAAAAGGGAGTGTACCCCCCCGTGGCGGGGCTTCCCAGTCTTTCCCGGCTGATGAAGGACGGCATTGGGCCGGGGATGACCAGGGAGGACCACAAGGACGTGTCCAGCCAGCTTTTTGCCGCGTACTCCCGGGTCCGGCAGATCCGCAACCTGGCCAGCATTATCGGGGAGGAGGAGTTGTCGGACAACGACAAACGCTACCTGAAGTTTGGGGAACAATTCGAGGCCCGCTTCCTTACCCAGGGGGAGTACGAAAACCGGGACATAGGCCGGACCCTGGACCTGGGCTGGCGGACGCTGCGGGAAATCCCCCGGGAGGACCTGTTGAGGATCAAACAGGAGTACATCGAGAAGTACCTGGAGAAAGCGACCGCTTAACCGGCTCACCGGCGTCCTTTATCCTCAAGACCGTGTCCGGCCCCCAAAGAGGGCGCCGGGTAAAAGAGTACTTGACACTATGGTTGTTTCCGTATATGTTTATATCCGGGTTGAATACGGAGGCGTATTACGCTCGCCCCAAAAAAAATAACGGCGGAATGGCTAAGAAAAATGACGCGTTTTCCCCTTACTGATATTGATGGCCGGGGCCGGATGAGCGCCGTTTCGCGGAAGGCGAAGTCCCTTTCCGGGGTTCGCCGGGGCGCGGCGGCGGGCCGCGGAACGGTGGAGGGTTAGGGTGTGCCCCGGGATCAAATCGCCCCGACCAAGAGCAACCTCCTCCGGGTTAAGGAGCGGCTTTCCACCGCCATGGAAGGCTACGATCTCCTGGAACAGAAGCGGGAAATCCTGGTGATGGAGCTGATGCGAAAGGTGGAGCAGGTTAAGCTCCTGGAAAAAGACCTGGACGCCCGGGTGGAAACCGCCTATCCCGCCCTTAAACGGATGCTCATTGTCATGGGCCGGGAACGGGCGGACCGGCTTTCCCGGGGGATCGCCTACCGCTTTGAGCTGGAAGAAAAGCGGGTCATGTGCGCCGGCATGAGCCTTCCCGGCCTGGAAGTACGGCTTCCGGGGGTGGAATTAAAGTATTCCCCGGCGAATTCATTTGCGGAATGTGATGAAACCGTGGTAGAATTCTTTAAGCTGTTAAAGGTTCTTACGGAACTGGCGGCGGTAAGGACCATAGCCTGGCGGCTGGCGCGGGAGGTCCGTAAAACCCAGCGGCGGGTAAACGCCCTGGAAAAGATGGTAATCCCCGCCGCCAGGGATACCAAAATCTATATTGAGGCGGCCCTTGAGGAGCGGGACAGGGACTCGTTCTTTACAAGTAAGCTGCTAAAAAGGAAGGCTGGCAAAGAATGATAAAGGGCCTTTTTTCCAATGTCGTGGTAGCCGTCTCCGGTTCTGACGCGTCGATTTTGGCGTCCAAATACGCCATTGTGCTGGCGAAATTGTATCGCTGCCGTCTTTCCGCAGTGTACGTGATCGATACCGCCACTATCCGGCAGCTTACCTTGAGCAAGATCTTTATTCAGGAAGAAAGTCTGGAGTACGAAAAGAGCCTGGAGGCCAACGGGGAGCGGTATCTTTCCTTTGTGGAGGAGCTGGCCCGGGCCAAGGGGGTAAAGATAGAGCGGGAGATCCGCCGGGGGGCGGTGTATACGGAGATCCTCGGCGCCGCGGACGAGAGAAAGGCCGATCTTATCCTCCTGGGGGGCTGGGAGCGGGACCGGAACGCCCGGGACATTATCTCCCACTCCCACCGGGAAATCATGGTCAGCGCCAAATGCTCGGTTCTCCTGGTCAAAGAGCCTTCCATCGATCAACTGTACAAACAGGCGTAAACGGCGCCCATGGAAAATTACTATTCCCTGCTGGGGGTCGACAAAAACGCCGCCCCCGGGGACATAAAACGGGCCTTCCGGGAGCGGGCCAAGCGGCTCCATCCCGACATCGCGGGCCGCCAGGCCGAGGGCCAGATGCGCCGCCTGCTCGCGGCTTACGAGGTGCTTTCCAGCCGGGAACGGCGCTTTGAGTACGACCGGGTCTACGCCCGGTTTATGGAAAAAAACCGCTTTGATTACCGGACGTTTCTTAAAGAAAGGCCGGAAGATCCCGCCAGCCGGGCCAGGCTGGTTTTCTTTTACCTGCTCCACTTTGAGGATGACGCCGCCCTGGAGACCTGGACGGAAGGGGGGGGCCTGAATTTTTCTCTGGAACGATACCTGGAAAGGGAAGACTGGATGGACTGCGCCTTTCTTCTGGCGGAGGAGCTGGACAAGCGGGGCCGGGCTTACGAGGCCTTTACCCTGCTGGCCCGGATCACCCGGGAAGAGCGGCGGCGGCCTTACTTTAGGCATTTTATGGAGGATGTGGAAAGCTTCCTCCGGGAACTGGTCCGACGGCGGCTTAAACCGGCGGTGGACGGGGAAACCTATGTGGAATGTCTGGAAACCCTCCTTTCCCTGGGGTTTCCCCCCCGGGAGGAAAGCCGCTGGCTCCGGTCCATGGCGGAAGCCCTCTATTCCCTGGGGGAGGGCCGGGCGGCGGAGGGGGCCTTCCGGGAGGCCCTGCGGCGGAATCCGGCTCTGGCGGGGACGGGGCGGCTCCGGCGGGCCGCGGGGGCGCGGGGATGATCCGGTTTAAAAACGAACGCCAGATAGAGGGGATACGAAGGTCCTGCAAGATGCTTTCCGCCATGTACCGGGAGCTTATTCCCCTGGTAAAACCCGGCGCGGCCACCATAGACCTGGACCAGTGGGCGCGGCGGTGGATCAAACAGGCCGGGGGCAGGCCCGCCTTCCTGGGTTACGGCCCCCGGGACAATCCTTTTCCGGGAGCCCTCTGTGTCTCGATCAACAACGAGGTGATCCACGGCGTTCCCTCCCGGCGGAAGATCGCCGCGGGGGACCTGGTTTCCCTGGACTGCGGCATAGACCTGGAGGGGTTTATCAGCGACCAGGCGGTAACGGTGGAGGCGGGAAAGGTGAGCGACGCCGCCCGCCGCCTGAACACGGTTACCCGGGAATGCCTGAAACGGGGTATCGCCGCCGCCAAGGCCGGGGAACGGCTGCTCCGGATTTCCCGGGCGGTGGAGGAACACGCCAGGGCGGCGGGTTACGGGGTGGTTACCCGTTACTGCGGCCACGGGGTGGGCTTTGATGTCCACGAGGACCCCCAGGTACCCAATGTCCCCAAGGGGCCGAACCCCCGGCTTTCCAAGGGTTTGGTGATCGCCGTGGAGCCGATGATCTGCGCCGGCGCGGGGGATGTGGAGCTTTTGGACGACGACTGGACCGTGGTTACCGCCGACGGTAAACTTTCCGCCCACTGGGAACACACCATCGCCGTGTCTGGGAATGGTCCGGCGGGGGAGCCGGCGGTGGAAGTCCTGACCGATGAGCTGGAATGGTAACCGCTTGTAACTTTTTCCCTCAAGTATTTATTATATTCATATATGATGTTTGCCATGGGCTTATGGGAGCCCGCGCGGCCCACGCTTTTTTTTAAGGAGAACAGGTGATGATGAATCTTATACGAAAGCTTTCAAGTAAAAATTTCTTTATCTTTAACCTGGTACTGCTGGGGACTCTTTTCGGCTTTGTTTTGGCCTTTTTGTCTTTCTCCCGCGCCAAGGGGGGCGGCCAGGCTCAGGCCCAGGCCGGGCAGACCGCGCCCATCCCCCAGGACGCCCTTTCCACGGCGGAGCGTCTGCAAACCGCCTTCCGGGCGATTTCCGAAAAGGTGCTGCCCTCGGTGGTGGAACTTAAAACCGTTTCCATCCGCCGCCAGCAGGTTCCCAATTTTAACGGCATTCCCTGGGAATTCTTTTTTGGCGACCCCAACGAGGGGAACGGCAGGGAAAGGGAATTCCGCTCCCAGGGCTTAGGATCGGGGATCATCGTCCGCAAGATCGAGGGCGGCGGGAAGGGGGCCGCCGTCTACTATGTGCTGACCAATCACCATGTGGTGGGGGACGCCAACGAGATTTCCGTGGCCCTCAACGACGGCGCGGAATACGCCGCGGAACTGGTGGGCAAGGACGAGCGGAAGGACCTGGCCATGGTTTCCTTCCAGTGTCCCGATAATCTTCCCCTGGCGGTGCTGGGGGATTCCGACGCGGTGATGGTGGGGGACTGGGCTATCGCCATCGGGAACCCCCTGGGCTTTATGTCCTCCATGACCATGGGGATCGTCAGCGCCGTGGGCCGTACCGGGGGCCCCGCGGGGAACATCAACGACTTTATCCAGACCGATACTTCCATTAACCAGGGTAATTCCGGCGGGGCCCTGGTGAACATCCGGGGAGAGGTGATCGGCATTAACACCTGGATCGCCAGCAGTTCCGGCGGCGGCTCCGTGGGTTTGGGCTTCGCTATCCCCATCAACAACGCCAAACGGTCCATCGACGAATTTATCAACAAGGGCGAGATCAGCTACGGCTGGCTGGGGGTGTCCCTTACCGATCCGGATAAAGACGTGACGGCCGCCCTTTCCCTCACGGGCAAGCGGGGGGCCATGGTTTCCCAGATGTTCCTGGGTTCCCCGGCGGAACGGGGGGGAATCCAGCCGGGGGACTTTATCACTGGCCTGAACGGCAAAGAGGTGCGGGGGGTGAACCACCTGACCTTGATGGTGGGGGACCTGAAGCCCGGTGAACAGGTTACCTTCCAGGTGATCCGGGACGGCGCCCAGCGGGATCTCCGGGTCCGCATTGAGGCCCGGAACAACGATGTGGCGGCGGAAAACTCCAAGCTGTGGCCCGGGGTCTACGTGGTGCCCGTTACCGATTCTATCCGGGAGACCCTGAAGCTTGATTCCAAAGTGGAGGGCCTTTACGTGGGCCAGGTGATAGCCAGGACTCCCGCGGCGGTGGTGGGCTTGCAACGGCAGGATATTATCACCGCGGTAAACGGCGAAAAAGTCAAAGACCTGGCCTCGTTCTACAAGGTTATGCGGGAAAAGGCCGGTAAAGAGCTGTGGTTTGACGTAAAGCGGGGAGATTCCGTCCTGGAAACGCCCAAGTACAAGCGCTAGGCCGCGCCGAAAAACGCCGGCCGCGTTTTTCGGCGCGCAAACCACTTTGTGTCGGCCGGCGTATTTTTCGCGGAAAAATCCGGTACCCCGCCGAACGGCGGGGTAATTCATTGTTGGATAGACGCCGTCTGCTTCCTCAACGGGTCCTGGTGTGGCAAACCGGCGAAGAACACTGTATAGTAGGGAAGAGAGGACAAAAAGGAAAAACGGCGCCGCATGGCAAAGAAACACTGGATCATTGCCGGGTTACTCGTCTTTTTTGCGGGCGCGGCCTGGGGTACAGACTATACATGGAACGGTTCAGTCGACGACGACTGGAATGAATATGGCAATTGGGCCGCCGGCGCGTCGCCGGCCACGACGGGAGGGTTACAGTCCGGGGATACGCTGACTATTGATGTTGTCGGAAACGATCCTTCCACCAACGTTCCTCCCAACGCGTCCGATTTCGATATAACGGCGTTGACCATGACCGCCGGAACTTTCACCCTGCCGGGGGGGACCATTGGCGCCGTAACTGTGGACGGCGGAACGCTCATCCTCGCCGGAAACCTAACCGTAACCGGCGCGATAACGGTAACCGCCGCCGGTACCCTCGAGGCGGGGGCTAACACCGTCAGCGCAGACGGGGACATCATCCAGTCCGGCGGGACCATCACCGTCGCGGGCGGAACTCTGACCAGTACCGGCGGCGATGTAAACCAGAGCGGGGGGACCATTTCCGGCGCGGACCTCACCGTAAACGCCCAGGGGGGGATAACGCTTGGCGGCGTTAACACGGCGATTACCGGTGATGTAACATTGGACACCGCGGGGGGATCCGGCTCTATCACATTCCAGAGCGCTTTTACTCCCACCGGCGCCCTTACCCTTACCCCGGGCGCGGGCGGTGTTCTGGTGAACGGCGCGGTGAGCCTCAGCGCCGCCTCCATTTCCGTAACCGGAACTATTAACGGAACCGCGGCGGGGAGCGACAACCTTACCCTCGAAGCCACAGCGGGCGATATTACCGTGAGCGGCGCGGTTGGAAGCGGAACGGCCCTGGGGGATTTGACTATAACCGGCGCCAACGACGCGGCCTTTGACGGGAACGTTACCGCCGCGAGTTTTACCCAGGCCGCCGGTACGGGAACCACCGCCTTTAACGGCGCGCAGACCTACGCCGGCGGTTTCGCCTTTACCGGAAACGGCCTGACGGTAAACGACGCCATGACCGTGGGGGGGACAACCACCGTTACCAACGGCGGGAATTTTACCACAGGCGCGGCCGGAGCCATCACCTCAACCGGCGCGTTTACGCAAAGCGGAACGGGGCTTACGTCCCTTTCCGGCGGCATTACCACGGCGGATCAGGATATTGTGTTCAACGGGCCGGTTGAACTGCGCGGCGGTATCACCATCACCAGCGGGAGCGGCGGCGGCGATATCGAATTGAGGGACGCCGTCAGCAAAACCGCGAACGAAGACTTAACCCTGGACGCCGGGGCCGGGAACGTGTCGTTGGGAACCGCCGGAACGGCCTCGACCCAGGTTGTCAATGATCTGGACATTACCGCCGCCGCCCTGACGATCAACGGTGACAGCGGCGGAATAGGCGCCCACGTCCGGCCCGGCGGGGTAATGACCGTCAACGGCGATACCGTCAACAATGGCGCCATTACCGCCGGGCCGGCCGCCGCCGGTTCGGCGGCCATCGTTTTTAACGGCGATTACACCGCGAGCGGTACCGGCGCGTTAACCGGCTTCGCCAATACCGATATCCAGTTTGGCGGCGGCGTAACGCTTGGCCCCTTCACGCATAACGATGGCCGAACGGTCTTCACCGGGACCGCCTCAACCATAAGCGCCGCCGGTACTGTCACCATGGGGGATGTTCTTGTGGAAACCGGTAACACCCTCACGCTGGACGCGTCGCTCATCATTGAGCAGGGTAACGGCAAAACATTGACGCTGGAAGCCTCCGCCGTCCTTGATACCAGCGCCGGAACCTGGCGGATGGGAACCGCCGGAACACTCGCGAATAGTTTCGCGGGGTATGATGGCGCCTTGACGCTTGGCGTGAATTCAAAACTGAAATGCGCCGATCTTCATCTGCTGGGAGTTTCATCTTCCAACAAGTTTTTCGTGGACAACGCCGCCGGGCCAGCGGTCATCAGTGCGTCAGGCGATGTTACCATTCAGGGTGTTATGGCTACGAACGATGATTTTATGATCGATATTGGAAGTACATATGTCAGCTTTACCGGGAAACCGCCGGAGCTTGTTTTGGAGATGACGGGTAATGGGAAAACCCTTGAAACGGGTCAGCCTATTGGATGTTTGCGGATTACAAATACGGCGAATGTAACCCTTAACGCGACAAACGTCATTTCCGGCGTTCCTACTCTAACGTTGAGGGGCGGTCTGGAGATTGTGTATTTATCGCCCGCCCAGGGAAAATTTGACGCCGGCAGTCAAAATATTGTCGTGTTCGCCGGCCTTGACGGAACCAGAGATCTGGCGGCTCATCTTCCCGCGGGTTCCGATGCGGTCAAATACAGCCGCTGGGAAATTACCAACGCGCCCACTCCCGTCCCTCCCTTTTCCTCACCAATGACCGCCTTTGTCCAGAACCCCGGCCATTCCGTAACGTTCAAGAAAGAGTCCGGTTCGCCGCTCCCGGTCTTCTTTGAGGTCATCGGCCATACCGCCTGGCGGGAGTTCGCGTGTAACGAGGCGGGGGCGGTGATACAGTTTTCCCGCCACCCGGATCAGCATGTCTTTACCGAAAAATTTTCCGTTAAAGGAACTTCCGGCGACCCCATAACCCTCACCCGGTATGACGCCGCGTGGCCCTATGGGTACAGTTCTTCGCTAGGGCCGCCCCCCTCAACTCCCGGCCCGGATCCTAACGGGCTGCCGGCCTATCCGCCACCCGCGGATCTGAAAAACGCCGCGGCCGCCGAAAAAGAAAAGTACTGGAATTTTAGCGTGGATTCCGGAAGCGGTTTTGACCTTGATATTGAGGACCTTACCGTTTACTTTAGCCACGCCTACAACCGGCGGGTTCTTATAGTGGACGGCGCGGGAATAGACGCCCTTCCTTTTTACCGGGCCGGTCCTCCCGCCTTGGGTCGTTTTAACTACGACTGGGTAAAGCCGCCGCGGAGGATCATCTACAGCTTTACCGAGGATTCCGACGGGAACGGCAGAATAGACCGGATCAGGGCGCAGGCCCCCCTGACCCTGAACGGTGATTTTTCCGGTTTCAGGGTCCGGGTCCATGGATATGAGGTTAACACGAGCGAGGGCCACAACGGGTTTCAACTGGTCAGCGCGGTTACCACCCAGCCGGGCGATGAGGATTCCTTTTACATCTATCTTCATGAACGGTTGAGTCCCGACGGCGGGGATACCCCCCGGTGGGACGTGATCGAAAATACCAGTTTGCGGGACGCGGGCGGGATTTCCCTGATCGGGGAGCCGGAAACGGACACCGGGGTTGTTACGTTTGACACCGTCCCCCCCCGGATAAACTACGCCCTGACCCTGCCGGAACACCCGGAGACCTACACGCGTTTCTCCGAGCCGGTGGTTCCCGAGACTCCGGGTACTTTGCCGGCCCTTTCTTTCGCGGGAACGGCGAATTTCCTTTCCGCCGAAGCGGTGGACATCACCGCCCGGAAAACCTATACCCATGTCTACAGGGATTTACAGAACAATGAAAGGCGTTTTTCCGTAGACGTTGACCCGGGTAATCTGGGGTATCTGCTGAGGCTAAGCGCCGTCTGCCCGGTTGACGAATTGGCCGCGCTGCCCCCGCTTTACGGCGGCCCGACGCCCGGCCGGTCCTTTATGGTGAGCGATATGGTAGATCAGGCCCAGCGGGCCATGGACTGGAGGGACCCGGCGGTGGACCCCCAGGACTACCTTTACTATCCCTCCCCCAAGTACCCGCTGGACTGGAACTATTCCGAGTACGCCGCCGTGTCGGGGAACGGGCATCTTCGCGGCCGGGGGCTTGCTAATCCCGATTTCAGCGATGACCTCCCGGACGCGGTAAAAGCCGATGGGGTTACAACGGTTCCCATCGCCGATGTGTTCCTTCCCCCGTACAAGCTGCTCACCACGGATATGATGAGCGATTTGGCGGACGGCAATCCCGTTAGTCCCGCCGGTTTCGCGTCGCCTAACGCCGAAACCCGCCGGGTGACGGATCTGCTGATCTCCCGGCCCCCCGCCGGGAGCGGGGATGACGGCTACTTTGTCTGGCCCGTATGGGCCCGGCATACCATCCCCGCCAACCCCGCCGTTCAGCCGGGGGATGAGTTCTGGGGTCAGCGGGCCTCCGACACGGACGTTATCTGGCGGTTTGACGGCGTGAAATCCCTGGAGGAACGGGACATTACGTTGCAGGCCCGGTTGAACGGCGGGTTGCCGGGCGCCGGCGGCGTGGATTTGTTCTTTGGGTTCAACGTCCCCGCCCGTTTCCGTACTCCCCCCAGCGCGCCGGGGCGGGGCGGGGGATCCGGCGGCCTCTGGCTGCCTCCTCCCCAGTCTTCCGATTCGCCCCTTTTTCACGCGGCCCCCGCTTTTCCCGCGGCGTCCCGTTCAATGAACCTGACCTCGCCGGAATTATACAACGCGGCGATCTTCAGAACCGATCCGGGTTTCGCCGGCGGCGCCAGGATAGACTTCCTCTTCAAGATCAATGGCCTCTCCGGCGCCGATCCCAATCTCTTTGTCGCCCGGCTTGACGCGCCGGTGGGGGTCGTCCCCCCCGACTGGTACAGAAGGGTACGGCCCTTTAGTTTCGATATTCAAAACGTGGTTACCCAGCGGGGCGGGGTAACGATCCTCAACAACGTGATCAAGGCCACTACCGGGGAAAACGCCTATATCCGGTACCGGCTTAACAGCGCGGGGCCCGTGACGATCCAGGTTTTTACCCTGGACGGAAACCTGGTCAAGGTGATTTGGCGGGGCTTTCGGGAGGCCGGGGAGTGGACCGACACCTGGGACGGCAGAAACTCCGGCGGCCGCCCGGTGGCCCGGGGTATGTACTTTGTCCGGGTTGTGGCGCCGGACATTGACGAGATCAGAAAGATCATGGTGATCAAGTGAGCGCGCCCCCCGGAAAAACCCCCTCCGGCAAGGCCGCCTTTGTCGCCCTGGTGGGCCGGCCTTCCGCGGGTAAATCCACCCTGTTGAACCTTCTCTGCGGGGAACAGGTGGCCATTGTCAGCCCCTCGCCCCAGACCACGCGAAACGCCATCCGGGGCGTCGTTAACCGGGATCGGGGCCAGCTGGTACTGGTGGACACCCCGGGGCTTCACCTGTCCGGGAAAAAGTTTAACCGCCGTCTGACGGAAACGGCGCTCCGGGCCGCCGGGGAATCGGACCTGATCCTCTATGTGCTGGACGCTTCCCGCCCCCCCGGTCCCGAGGAGGAAGCGATAGCCGCCGGGCTGGCCTCCCGTTTGGCGGGGACGGGGGGCGGTTCCCTCGCCGCGGCGGTGAACAAAATGGACAGTCCCGCCGCGGACTTCGCCCGGACCGCGGACTTTCTCGCGGGCGCTTTCCCGGAAAACCCGCTGGACAAAGACCGGATTATCCCCCTGTCGGCGTTGACGGGCGAGGGGGCGGAGGCCCTTCTTTCCGCGCTTTACGATTTGGCGCCCCCGGGAGAACCCTTGTACCCCGCGGATTGTTACACCGATCAGGAAATAGACTTCCGGATCGCGGAGGTTATCCGGGGGAAGGCCCTGATCCATCTTCGCCAGGAACTGCCCCACGCGATTTATGTGGAGGTGGCGGACCGGGAATGGCGGCCCCTTTTTGACCCGGGTTCCACCCCCGGTGAAAAGCCCCCTCCCGGCGCGCCCCCCCGGCGGCGTCTCTGGGTAAGGGCCTTTATTGTCTGTGAGCGGGAATCCCAAAAGGGGATGATCGTGGGCCGGGGAGGGGCGGTGATCAAGGCCATAGGCGAGGCGGCCCGGAAGGAGATGAACCGGATCTTTGACTGGAAGGTGGATCTGGACCTGCGGGTTAAGACCGGCAAGGACTGGCGGCGGGACGACAGGGTTTTGCGAAAACTCCTAGGCCGCTAGAAAACGGGAGATCCTGGCCAGAAGATCGTCGTAGGCGTCCAGGCTAAGAATGTCCGGGTACTGTTTCCGTATGGTTTCGGGGGGCCGGAAGAGGCATCCCTCGGAGGCTTCCCGGATCATGGCGAGGTCGTTAAAGGAATCCCCCGCGGCAAAGACCTGGATGTTGAGGGAGGCCAGGGCCTTAACGGCTTCCTGTTTGCCGTTTTTCTGCCGAAGCCTGTAGCCGGTGATCGTCCCGTCCCCGGAACATTCCAGGCTGTTGCAGAACAGGGTGGGCCAGTCCAGTTTTCGCGTCAGCGGTTTGGCGAATTCCTCAAAGGTGTCGGAAAGGAGGATTAGCTGGGTCCGTTCCCGCAGGGCCCTGGTAAAATCCACCGCCCCCGGCAGGGGGTCCAGGCCGCCGATCACCCTTTGGATGTCCGGCAGTTTTAGGCCGTTTTTTTCCAGCACGCCCAGCCGGAAGCCCATCAGCTTATCGTAGTCCGGCTCGTCCCTGGTGGTCCGCCGTAGTTCAGGGATCCCCACCGCCTCCGAGAAGGCTATCCATATTTCGGGGATCAAAACCCCCTCAAGATCAAGGCACACCATTTTCATGGAAGAAGCGTACCACGGAAAAGGGAATGCTGTATACTGTGAGGATGAGGACACTCGATCTGAAAAACCCCTTCAACCTTCCGGTGTATTTTAAGGAAACGGTGGAAAGCACCATGGACGAGGCCCGGACTTTGGCCGCCGCCGGGGCGGGACACGGGACGGTGATTGCCGCGGACTACCAAACCGCGGGCCGGGGGAGGGGCGGCAGATCCTGGCGGATGGTCCGGGGGGCTGATCTTTCCTTTACGGTTATATTACGGTACGACCGGGACATCCCCGAGGCGCTGACCCTGAGGGCGGGCCTTGCCCTTTCCCTGGCGGTTGAGGATTTCGCCCCGGTCCTCCGGGGCGCGGCGCGGGTTAAGTGGCCCAACGACCTTATGCTGCTGGGACAGGGCTGGGATCCCCCGGGCCGGAAGGCGGCGGGTATCCTGACGGAAGCTTCCGGCGGCGCGGTGTACCTGGGGATGGGGATCAACCTGGCCCGGCGGTCTTTTCCCCCGGAGCTGGCGAAAAAAGCCTGCTCCATCGCCTCGCTGGCCGGCGGGGGGGGGGCGGAAAGCGCCTCTTCGCCGGAGGGGGCCGCCTCGCCGTCGGAACGGCGCTTCGCCCTGCTGGGGGCCGTCCTGGCCCGCCTTCACGAGGAACTGGAGGCCCCCGCCCCAACGCGTGACGGCCCCGCGCGCGGCGTTACTTCCTGGCGGGAAAGGCTGGAAGAGCGGCTCTACCTAAAGGGCCGGATGGCCCGGTTTGTCCCCGGACCACCGGAAGAGGCGGCCCCGTCCTCTTTGGGTTCCCCTGTTCCTCCCTTAATTGAGGGCCTTGTGGAGGGTATCGGCCCGGGGGGGGAACTCCGTATCAGGCCCGCCGCCGGGGGTTCAGTGGGGGGGGAGGTTCTGTCCTTTGTTACCGGGGAATTTAAGGTATACGATTAATCCCGCCTCCGCCCCTTGTACCTTAAGCCCCGGTGGGATAAAATAACAAAATGCTGGATTACCGGTTTATTGTGGACAACCTTGAGGCGGTGAAGCGAAATATCGCCGACCGTTATATGAAGGCCGACGCGGACGCCGTGGTCCGGCTTTTTTCCCGCCGGGCGGAACTGGTTACGGCGCTGCAGCGTCTTCAACAGCGGCGGAACGCCGTCGCCGGGTCAATGAAGGGTAAGCTGGAGGCCCCCGCCCGGCAGGCCCTGGTGGAGGAAGGGAAAAAGCTTAAGGAAGACATCGCCGCCGCCGAGGCGGAACTGGCCGGGGTGGAATCGGAACTGGAAACCGAGGGGCGGCGGGTTCCCAACATGGCCCATCCCGGCGCTCCCCGGGGCAGGGAGGACAAGGATAACCTGGAGGTTAAGCGGGTAGGGGAGCCGGCGAAGTTTGACTTTGAGCCCGCCGATCATGTAAAGCTGGGCCAGGACCTGGACATCATAGACTTTGACGCGGCCACCAAAGTATCGGGAACCAAGTTTTACTACCTCAAAAACGAGGGGGTTTTCCTGGAGCTGGGGCTGGTCCGCTACGCCCTGGATATTCTGGGGAAGCGGGGTTTTACTCCCTTTATTACCCCCGACGTGGCCCGGGAAGAGATCCTGGAAGGGATAGGGTTTAATCCCCGGGGGGCGGAGTCCAACATTTACACCCTGGAGGGGGAGGACGCCTGCCTGGTGGGAACCGCGGAGATCACCCTGGGGGGCTACTACGCCAACACGGTGCTGCCCAAAGACAAGCTTCCCCTGCGCCTGGCGGGGCTTTCCCACTGTTTCCGCCGGGAGGCGGGGGCGGCGGGGCAGTTCAGCAAGGGCCTCTACCGGGTCCACCAGTTTACCAAGCTGGAGATGTTTGTCTACTGCCTGCCGGAGGAATCCGGCTCATTCCACGAGGAACTCCGTTCCATCGAGGAGGAAATTTTTTCCGGCCTGGAAATTCCCTTCCGGGTGGTGGATACCTGCACCGGCGACCTGGGGGCCCCGGCCTACCGCAAATGGGACCTGGAAGCCTGGATGCCGGGCCGCGACGGCGGCGAGTGGGGGGAGGTAACCTCCACCTCTAACTGTACCGATTACCAGGCCCGGCGGCTCAACATCAGGTACAAAGACGATGACGGCAAAAACAAATTCCTCCACATGCTTAACGGAACCGCCGTGGCCGTTTCCCGGGGGATCATCGCCATTCTGGAAAATTTTCAGCGGGCCGACGGCTCGGTGCGCGTCCCCGCCGCCCTGGTTCCCTATTGCGGGTTTGACGTTATTAGGAGGAAAGGATGAGGTTTTCCTGGCGGCCGCGGCCGGTTTTGTCCGCGGCGGCGTTGTTCCTGCTGGTTTTGGCCGGCGACGGCTGCCAGTCCCTGGGGGGGCTGGTCAGCGAACCGGTGATCTCCTTCCACTCGGTGTCCATCACGGGCCTTAGCTTTACCGGCGCGGAACTGCTGGCGAAGGTTAACGTGAAGAACGACAATTCCCTTACCATCCCTTTCCCCGAACTGGACTGGGAATTCCTCATAACCGGCCGGTCCTTTCTGGCGGGGACGATCAAGAACGATAAAAAAATCGCCGCCCGGAGTACCACGGTGGTGGACGTTCCCTTCCGGGTAAACTACGCCGATCTTTACCGGATTATGACCGGTTTGGCGGACGCCGGCGAGGTTCCCTATAAGGTCAATGTGGGGGCCCGCTTTCCCATTCCCCTTTTGGAGACAAAGACCTTCAAGGCCTCTTTTAGCGGCTCTATCCCCCTGCTTAAAACCCCCGCCCTTTCCTTTGGGGGGGTTACGTTCAACACCGTGGGGGTTTCCAAGGTGGAGTTTGTCCTTACCTGGACGGTGGAGAACAAAAACGCCTTTGCCCTTAACCTGGATAAGCTGGATTACCGGTTTTCCGTAAACGGCGATTCCTGGGCTTCCGGCGCGGCCCCCCCGCGGCTTTCCCTGCCCCCCCGGTCCTCTACCCCCATTCCCATTACGGTAAGCCTTAACACGGCCTCCATGATTCAGGGAATTTTACGGCTGGCCTTTGACGGAAAACCGGTAAACTATACCTGCGGGGGAGAGGCGGCCCTGAGCCCCCAGGGCTTGAACGCGGCGGCCCTGCGGCTCCCCTTCAACTACAGCGGGACCACGGTGGTAAAGAAACCTTAACGTTATATTTTGGCATTACTATTTATCGCTATATATGAGGAGAGACAAAATGAAAACACTGAGTACCATGACGCGAGACCGGCGGGTTTTCCGGTCCTTGTCCGCGGCGATCTTCGCGGCGCTTCTTTTCCTTGCCCCCGCGTCGGGTTTTGGACAGGCCGGCGGGGCGGCGGATTTGGCGGTAACGGTCAATTCGGTAACCCTGGGGGATTTGGATTTTTTCAGCGCCGTGGTGCAGGTCAGCGCCCAGGTGCAGAACACCACCTCCGCCGCCATTCCCTTTCCCGAGTTGATCTGGGAATTCGCCGTGAACGATCAGGTCCTCGCCAGGGTGGTGTCGCCCCAGGAGACCGGCAAGACCCTGGGCCCCCGGAAAAGCGCGGCGGCGCGGATTCCCATGGCCCTTTCCTTCGCGGAACTGAACAGGAGCATGGGGGCCTCAACCCTGGACGAAATTCCCTACAAGCTTTACCTTTCGGCCGTGTCGGACGACAAGGCCGGTTCCGCGATGTTTGAGGGAACCCTTCCCCGGCTTAGGCTGCCGGTTCTTTCTTTTATGGGGATTGTGCCCAACAGCGCCAGGCCAACCGCCCGGACCAGTACCCGGACCGCCCCCGCCTCCAGGGGCGGTTCCACGATTGTCCTTTCCTTCAATTCCCTGGACGCCTCCAAGGTTGAATTTGTTTTAACCTGGGCGGTGAGTAACGACAACGCCTTTCCCGTAAACCTGGAAAAGCTGCACTACTCTTTTTCCGTGAACGACCTGGAGTGGGCCGCGGGCTTTGTCAACCAGAGCCTTACCGTTCCCGCCCACGGGTCCGCCCAGCTTCCCGTGACGATAACGATCGCCTCCCATTCCGTCCGGGAGAACATTCTCGCCCTGGCCGCCGCCGGAAGGCCGGTAAACTTTAGCTGCCGGGGAGAGGCCCTCTTGAGTCCCCAGGGGGGGCTTAAAAAAGCGGCCCCCTGGAAGCGGACCTATGGCTTCGGCGGCGCCGCCCAGTTAAAACGTTAGCCCCCCGGGATCGCGGCGGCCGGGGCGGCCCCCTTTCTTGACGACGGGGTTTTCGCGGACTATACTGGGGTTAAAGATGGAGAATGTTGTATGAAAGGTGAGGAAGGGGGAGAGCTTCTCATTGTTGAGTGGGAAGACAAGTACGCCGTTGGGATCCCCCTCATAGACGGGCAGCACAAGGAACTAATCGAGCATACCAATAAGCTGTACCAGGGCTGCATGGTGGGGGACGAGGAAGCGAAAAAGGCTTACTTTATGAAAGCCGTCAAATCCGTGGTGGATTACGTGAACTACCATTTTTCGGCGGAAGAAAAGATGCTGGAAAACATCAAGTACCCCGGACTCGCGGAGCATAAAAAACAGCACGAGTCCTTTGTCAAAAAGCTTCTGGACGACGTGAAGGGCTACGAGGAGGGGTGGAAGTTCGCCCCCAACAGCTTTGTGCGTTTCCTCAGGGACTGGATCCTTTCCCACATCGCCATGGAGGACACCAAATACGCCCGGTACATCCAGGACCTCAAAAAGAACGGGCGTTTAGGCGGCCGTTAAACTAGGGAAGCGGCTCCTGAACCAGCCTGCCCAGGTTCCGGTCCAGGTGGATCCGGACGCGCCGGAGGGGCTCGGTAACAAAAAAGGCCGCCTGGCATATTTCGATAAGGGTGCCGGAGGCTATTTCCCCCAGGACTTCCACGGCGGCGTCCTCGTAGGCGTTGATCTTTCCCATGGCGGCGGTGATCTGTTCCCCGGTTTTTTTCTGTTCCTCCTCAAGCCGGATCCGGGCCTCTTCCATTTTTTTACGCCGTTCCGCCCCGGGACTTTCCGGGGCCGGTTCGGGATTTTCCGCGGCCTCGGCGGCCGAAAGTTCCCGGAGCTTTCCCAGTTTGGCGGATATGATCCGCAGGTGGTAGGTAAGTTTTTCTTTTTCCTGCTGGGCGGTAAAGTCCACCCCGCAGTGGATCCGGGTGGATTTGCCGGACCTTTTGCCTATCCCCCCGGCGGTGATCCCCTTGAGGGCGTATATCTCCCCCCCCAGGATCCTTCCCTTTTCCCCCATCTCCACGTTTTCCATGGTGTACACCGAGGAATTGACGATATCCCCCTCCACCTGGATGGTCTTGCGGCAGGCGGCCTTGCAGTTTTCGATAAATTTGGTGGTGAGCTTTCCCCCCACCTTAACCAGCGCCCGGCCCCGGCCTATGATCCCCCCCGCCACGGTGAGGTTCGCCTTGGTAATCACGTCGGTAACGTCAAAGGTCTGTTTGATCGTTACCGAGCCGCCGGAATAGATCTTAAAACCGTCGGATACCGGGCCGTTGATAAACACGTCCCCGGGAAAGATAATATGCCCCGTCCGGTAGTCCACCGATCCCTTGATTACCAGAGTGTCCTGGACATTCAGCACCCCCTTGACCACCACAAGCTGGCCGTTGATACCCGCGTAGATAAAGCCGTTTTCGTTGATCGTGTTGGCCCCCCCGGAAACCCCGTCGGGCCGGATAGAGGAGAAGGGGATTTCCGCGCCGTAAATGTCCCTGCCGTTTCTTCCCACCCGCCGGGATTTACGTTTGGCCAGGGCCTGGCCTTTTTTTACGATGATGAAGGGGGAAAAGGACCGGTAATCGACCCTGCCGCCGTAGCCCCCACCCTCCGGGTCGAGGGGCGCGGGACCCTGGGGTTTAAGCTGCGGGTTAAACTGGTAGTACTCCAGCCGCTCGTCCACCGGCGGATCTCCCCGGGCGATGACCACGTCCCGCAGGACCTGGCGGCGGCTGTTGCAGGCCGCCACCGACTTTTCTATGACATCCCCGAGGATTCCATAGACGATCCTGAACTGGGCCAGCCCCGCGGCCACCGCTTCGGCGGTCAGGGGGGTGCCGCCGCTTCCGGAGGGGTAAAAATCGGCCCAGAGTTCCAGTTTATCGTCGGTGAAAAAAACCGACACGTTGCCGTCATTCTTGTTCCCCGGAAGGAGCGTAAAGCGGTCGACTTTCTCGTTGTTCTTCATATCTCCTCTTTAAGTATCGGCATAAAGGGCCGGCAAAAGCTGAAAAACGCCGCCAAAAGGGGCGGGCCGGCCCGGCGCGCCGCCGCTCTCCCCGCTTTAAAATCACCCGCGCCCCTGGTATACTTTTTCCATGGGACGGTTTCGCGGGTTCTTCGGGGTGTTCTTTTTTCTTTTTCTTATGTTCGCCTGCGCGGGGGAGGAGGGGGCGGCCCAGGGGGCGGCCCCGAAAACCCCACCGGCCGGGAAGCCGCCGGAACCGGTTCGGGGCGCGGCCGCCCTGGAGGCGGCGCTGGCGGCCGCGGCGGTTCCCGCCGAAATGGCCCGGCGGATCAGGGAGGAGGCCGGCCCTTTCCTGGCCGCCCTGGGGGGGCTGAAAGACGGGGACCCCTTCCTCCGGCGGCTGGTGGACAAGGGGCACCCCCTGCCCGAAACCTACGAGCCGGACGATCTGGTGGAGCTTCGCTATAAGAGTTACCGGGCGGGGTTCGCCGACGTGATGACCCTCCGCCGCGAGGCGGAGGCGGCGCTGGAGGAAATGGCCGCCGCCGCCAAAAAGGCGGGGATCATCCTCACGGTTTCCTCCGCCTACCGTTCGTACCGGTACCAGGTGGGTTCATTTGACCGCTGGACCCGGCGGCTGGGATTGGCGGAGGCGGAACGGGTTTCCGCCCGGCCGGGCCGGAGCCAGCATCAACTGGGGCTGGTGGTGGACTTTGGGTCCATCAGCAACGATTTCGCGAATACCCCCGCGGGTAAATGGGTTCAGGCCAACGCCGGCCGCTTTGGCTGGTCCCTTTCGTACCCCCGGGGCCGCGAAGGGCTTACCGGATACGCCTGGGAAAGCTGGCATTACCGCTATGTGGGGACCAAGCTTCAGGCCTTTATCGACACCTGGTTTGGGGGAATACAACAGTACGCCCTGCGTTTTATCCACGAGTGGGAGAACCCGGCGGGTCCCTGAGGCCAATCCCGCCGGGCGGAAACCCTCCCCTAGGGCTAAGCCCTCACGCGCGGGAATAACCCCCCGCGGCGGCCGCCGCCTTTGGAAAAAAGCGACAGCCGCCGTTCGAGAGGATACACAACTACCCGCGCCCCGCCGGCAAGGTCCCGTTAAGAGGATCGCCTGTTACGCTAAAACGGGGAAACGCTGACTACCAGTTGCCGCCCTGGCGAGGGTTGCGAGGTTTGTCCATCGCTTCGTTGACCCGAATCTGGCGGCCCTCAAAGTCTTTGCCGTTGGTTCCGGCGATAGCCGCCGCCGCTTCTTCGTCGCTTCCCATCTCGATAAAGCCGAAGCCCTTGGAACCGCCCGAGTCCCTGTCCATGATGATCTTGACGGAGGAGACAGCGCCGAAGCCGGAAAAGAGACCGCGCAGGCTGTCTTCGGTGGTGTTGTAGGAAAGATTACCGACATACAATTTCTTAGCCATTGAGAAAATTCCTTCTCCCGGATGATACCCCTCACTGTCGCGTGGGGCGTCTTGCGGCCTCCGGGCGGGCCTAGTATCCGCCTGTGGTACAGGCATTTACCTGAAAATCAGGCGTTTCGTTATCATATCCTGTTTTTGTTTATTCGTCAAGTACCCGGCTTGCTGCCAGGTGAAATTTAATCTATTATTTGTTTATGCTTCCCGTGAAAGCCCTATGCCTGGTTTCCCTCTTTTTTTACGTCCTTCCCGCCTTTGGGCAGGACGGACGGATCCCGGACCCCGCCGGGGCCTCCCCCGGGGGAACGCTCAACGTCAGGCACAGCCCGGAACAGGTGATGCGGGCCCACGCCGCCGCCTATCCCCAGGCCATAAGCCGGGTGGAGTACCGCAAGGGCGACTGGGCGGTGCTGGCCCGGGGCAAGTGGTTCTACCACGCCGGGGGCAGGCTGGTGCCGGAGGAACACCTGGAAGAGGCCGAGTCCTACGCCCGCCAGTCCTTTTACCTGTACTTTCCGGGCCTTCCCCCCTGGAAGGAGCCCGAGGGGGAAATGGCGGAACGGCTTCGGAACGCGCTGGCCCAAAGGAGGGCCAATCCCCCCAAACGGGACCCGGAATTTTACGACACCCTTTGGCAGGCCCATACCAGGGACGAGGCCCAGGCCAACCTGACCCGGATATCCTTCCTGGGAAAACAGTTCCCGGTCCACCGGGACCTGGCGGAACGGCTGAAAAAGATAGACGCCCTCATCCAGGAGGAGGCGGAAAACGATCCGGCGGTGCGCCGGTGGATAGACAGCCTGGGTTCCATCGGGGCCTGGAACTGGCGTACCGTGGCCGCCACCGTTTCCCGAAGCTACCATTCCTACGGGGCGGCCCTGGACATCCAGCCCAAAACCCTGGGGGGGCTGGCCACCTACTGGCAATGGACGGCGGACAGAAACCCCGAATGGTACAAGGTACCCTACAGCGGCCGCTGGCACCCCCCGCTTTCGGTGGTGGGGATCTTTGAGCGCTACGGCTTCTGCTGGGGGGGCAAGTGGCCGCTCTTTGATACCATGCATTTTGAGTACCGGCCGGAAATTCTGATCCTCTACGGCATGAAGGTTGAACAGTAAAGACGGAGCCGGCGGACATGAGACGGATCGCGATTTTTGACACCACCCTGAGGGACGGCGAGCAGGCGCCGGGCTGCAGCATGAACCGGGGGGAAAAGATAGAGGTCGCCCGGAAGCTGGAAAAGCTGGGGGTGGACGTTATCGAGGCGGGCTTTCCCGCCTCCAGCCCGGGGGACCTGGAATCGGTAAGGGCCATCGCGGGGATCGTCAAGGACAGCGTGGTGGCGGGGCTTTGCCGCTCCCTGGAAAAGGACATCGACGCCTGCGGGGAGGCGCTGGAAAAGGCCGCCCGTCCCCGGATACACATCTTCCTGGCCACCAGTCCCATCCACCTGGAATGGAAGCTCAAGATGACCGGGGAGCGGGCCCTGGAGCGGGCGGTATCCGCGGTGAAATACGCCGCGCGGTTCCGGGCCGAGGTGGAATTCTCCGCGGAAGACGCCTTCCGCAGCGACCCGGATTTTGTCTGCCGGGTATTCGGCGCGGTGATTAAGGCCGGCGCCGGGACGGTCAACTTTCCCGACACGGTGGGCGGCGCCATACCGGATGAATTCGCCGCCCGGATACGGTACATCAAGGAAAACACCCCGGGCATGGAAAAGGCCCGGCTGTCCGTGCATTGCCACAACGATCTGGGCCTCGCGGTGGCCAACAGCCTGGCGGCGGTTGCCGCCGGGGCGGACCAGGTGGAATGCGCCGTGAACGGCATCGGCGAGCGGGCGGGGAACGCCTCGCTGGAGGAAATTGTCATGGCCCTGCGGGTCCGGGGGGAGTTTTTTAACGCCGCCACCGGGATCGACACCACCCAGATCTACAGCGCCAGCCGCCTGGTCAGCCAGGTAACGGGGGTCAAGGTGCCGCCCAACAAAGCCGTGGTGGGGGAAAACGCCTTCGCCCACGAGGCGGGGATACACCAGCACGGCGTCCTGGCGCGGCGGGAAACCTACGAGATCATGACCCCCGAATCGGTGGGGATCGCCCAAAACCAGATGATCCTGGGCAAACACTCGGGCCGCCACGCCTTTGAGGATCGCCTGACCTTCCTGGGCCTTACCGTGGACAGCGAAACCCTGGAAAAGGTATTCGCGGAATTCAAGGACCTGGCGGACAAAAAGAAGACCGTCAACGACCGGGACATTGAGGCCCTGGTACGGGGCGCCGCCTCCGCGCCGGAAACCTGGAAGCTCGACCACTGGGCGGTAAACACCGGCAGCGCCCTGGGGGCCAGCGGAACCATCCGGCTCCTCCACAAAACCGGCGTCCGGCGGAAACACGTTTCCCTGGGGGACGGCCCCATCGACTCGATCTACCGGGCGATTAACCGGATTATCGGCAGGGAGCCGGAGCTGGAACTCTACGAGATTGGGGCCATCACCGGGGGTTCCGCCAGCCAGGGCGAAACCATGGTAAAGATCCTGTGGGACGGCCGCCGGTACAACGGCCGGGGGGTTTCCACGGATATCATCGAGTCGTCCATCAAAGCCTACCTGGCCGCGGTAAACGCCCTGGAATGGGAACTGACCCGGGAAGGGGGGTGAGGCCCTCCCATCTTTGGGCTGGGCGGGACCTCGCGAAGCCGGGCGGCCCGGGGGCGGGGCGGCCGCGCGGAACAGATGGACAACGGATTGACGGGGTTTGGGGCGTTTTCCGGGTGGGTAAAGGGGCCGTTCCGTGAGGCCTTTGAGCTTTTTTTTCTGGGTTGCCATAATGTTCCGCGCGGCCGCCCCGCCCCCGGGCCGCCCGGCTTCGCGAGGACGCGGCGCAATCCCGTAAAGCGGGATCGCGGCGGAGTTTTCGGTAAGCGAAAACTCCGCGCCCCAAAAGCCCTGCGTGGCTTTTGGGTTTTTCCGCTGGACCTGCCGCAGGGCGGCACGGATGCCGCTGTGTCCAAGCGCCCGGTGAAACCGGGTGGGTGGACTTTTTGGCGGAGCCGAAAAGTCCAAGCCCAAAGTCCGTAAGGACGCGGATTTTGGGCGGATGGGCCGCATGGAAGCGGCTGTTTAACCGCAAGCCCGTGAAGCGGGCTTGGGTGGAGTTTTCGGCGAAGCCGAAAACTCCGAGCCCACAAATCGCCAAGGATGGCGATTTGTGGGCGGCCCCCCTAAGGCCCGGTGGGCGGCCCCCCTTAGGCCCGGTGGGCGGCCCCCCTCAGGCCCGGTGGGCGGCCCCCCTAAGGCCCGGTGGGCGGCCCCCCTAAGGCCCGGTGGGCGGCCCCCCTAAGGCCCGGTGGGGTCCCACCCTAAGCCTGAGGGGCCGGCCACCCTAGAGGCTGGGTGGGACCCCATCCTAAGCCTGGAGAGCCGGCCCCCCTAGGGCCCGATGGGACCCCACCCCTTTTCGCGATAACGCAAGTGTTTTTTACTTTTATTCGAAAGTCTGGTTTACTACGCCCTAAAGGGCGGGCGCGGACTTTTCCAACCGGTATCGTTTTTCTATAATGCTTCTATAGTAATGAGAGCGTAATGAGAGTAATGAGGAACACCGCGGGCGGCGCGAGCGCCGAAGGGGGTTCCACGGGCCGGTCCGTGGAAATCCTTGACACCACCCTCCGGGACGGGGCCCAGGGGGAGGGGATCGCCTTCTCCATCCAGGACAAGATCGCCGTCGTCCGGGCCCTGGACGAACTGGGAATCCCCTGGATAGAGGCGGGGAACCCCGGGGGCAGCCCCAAGGACGCGGCCTTTTTTTCCCGGGCCGCGGAGATCCCCCTGGAACAGGCCCGGCTCTGCGCCTTTGGGCCCACCCGCAAGCCCGGGCTCCGCCCCGAAAAGGACCCCCAGGTCCGGCGGCTCCTCGACTCCGGGGCGGCGGCGCTGTCCGTCTTTGGCAAAAGCTGGGACCTCCAGGTTACCCGGGTACTCCGGGCGGGGCTGGAGGAAAACCTCGCGATGATTGGGGAAACGGTGGCGTACCTGAAAGCCCGGGCGGGGCTGGTGTTTTTTGACGGGGAACATTTCTTTGACGGCTGGAAGGCCAATCCCGCCTACGCCCTGTCCACGCTGGAAACCGCCCTCAAGGCCGGGGCGGACCGGGTGATCCTCTGCGATACCAACGGCGGTTCCTTCCCGGGGGAAATCGCCGCGGCTGTCCGGGCCGCCGCGGACTGTTTGGGCCCCCGGGGCGGACGGCTGGGTATCCACGCCCACAACGATATGGGTCTGGCCGTGGCCAACGCCATCGCCGCGGTGGAGGCGGGCTGCGGCCACGTCCAGGGAACCCTGGCGGGCTTTGGGGAAAGGTGCGGCAATACCTGCCTGGCGGCCCTCCTGCCCAGCCTGGAACTCAAGCTGGGCCTCCCCTGTCTGCCGGAGGGAAGGCTCCCCCGCCTGGCGGAGATTACCCGGCGGGTGGCGGAGGTGGCCAACCTGGCGCTGCCCGCGTCCGCGCCCTATGTGGGGACCTCGGCCTTTTCCCACAAGGGGGGAACCCACAGCGACGGGGTGCTGAAGCTTAGCCGGTCCTTCGAGCATATCGACCCCGCCCTGGTGGGGAACGGCCGGCGTCTTTTGATGAGCGAGGCCGGGGGGCGGTCCGCCGTCGCCGAGCGGGCCCGGAAGATCGATCCCTCCCTTACCAGGGATCACCCCGCAGTGAAGGCCCTGGCGGAAAAACTTAAAACCCTGGAGGCCGAGGGCTGGGCCTTTGAGGGGGCCGACGCCAGCTTTGAGCTGCTGGTCCGCCGGGAGCTGGCCGCCCGGGGCCGGGGACGCCGGGAGCCGCTGTTCAAGATCCTCGCCTACCGGGTGATGAGCGAACACCCCACGGGGGAATCCATCGCCTGCTCCCACGCCTGGGTCAAGGTCTGGGTGGACGGCCAGGACGAGATCGCCGCCGCCGAGGGGGACGGGCCGGTTCACGCCCTGGACGGGGCCCTCCGCCGGGCCCTGCTCCGCTTTTACCCCCAGCTGGGGCATATCCGGCTTACGGATTACAAGGTCCGGGTTATTGACGGGGGGGCGGCCACCGCCGCCAAGGTCCGGGTCCTGATCGAAACCTCCGGCGGCCCCCATACCTGGACCACCCTGGGGGTTTCGGAGGACATCATCGACGCCAGCCGGGCGGCGCTGGTGGATTCCATTGAGTACAAGCTGATGGGGGACATGGAGGGGCCGGCGTAAAGCCGCGTCCATCCCCGGCGGCGGGGAAAACGGGCTATTTGATCCCCGGCGGGGAAACCCCTATAGTTGTAGGTAGAGAGGGATTTTTTACCATGCGAATCGCCATGAAGCTGGTACTTCCGTTCCTTGCCATGGGCCTCGCCGTTCCCGGGGCGGCCCAAAGCCCGGCCTCCTACTATGTCGCCGCCTCGGGCAGCGACGAACGGAACAGCGGCCTGGGGGAGGATATTCCCTTTAGGACCCTGCGAAAGGCGGTGGACACCGCCGCCGCCGGGGATGTCCGGCGGATCATCCTCCTGGGGAACCTTTCCGGGGGTCCCTGGGTGTTCAATTACCGGGGGGAGGGGGAGATCCTCATCACCGGGGATTCGGGTGTTCCCGGAAGGGAACGGGCCTTTATCTCTATCCAGGTACAGTTGTTCGGGCGGTTTCGTTTTGAGAACCTGGAAGTGGTGGAGGACAGCGTCGTCCGGCTCATCGACGGGACCCTGTATCTGGGGGATGGGTTTCGTTCCCGGGGTTCGACCATCCTGGTGGACGGCGGGACCCTGGAGATGACCGGGGACGCGGAGGTTTCGGACGGCAGCATCGGCGTTACCGTGAGGAACCGGGGAGCCCTTATTGTCCGGGGGAACGCCAGGATCCATACCAATGACTACGCCGGTATCCGGGCCGAGGGGGGGAGCGTTGTGCTGGAGGAGAACGCGGCGGTCAGCGGGAACAAGCGCTGCGGCGTGGATACCTCCGCGGACGCCAAAAATTCCCGGCCCTGCTCCCTGACCCTCCGGGGGGGCGCGTCCATTACCGGTAACGGCGGCCCCTCGGCGCCCCTGGGCGGCGGGATTTTGATAGGCCCCTCGGTCAGTTACGGCGGCGGCCTGGTGAGGAACGTTGTTAACATGGAGGGGGGTTCCATTACCGGTAACGAGGCCCAGCGGGGGGGCGGGGTCTTTAACCGGGGGGGGACCTTTAACATGACCGGGGGGACGATCAGCGGCAACCGGGCCGACTACGGTGGCGGACTGTATACCAGGATGGAGACCCCCGCCGGCGCCCAGTCCAGGGGGGGCGGCGCCGATGTTTGTACCCTGTCGGGGGGCCGGATCACCGGCAATACCGCCCGGCTGAGGGGGGGCGGGGTTTTTGTCGGTCAGGGAGCGGCCTTTACCCAGGGCAAAGTCAGGATTACCGGCAATACCGGGGAAAAAGGCGGGAACAATGTGGACAGACAGTAGTGGAGGGCTATGCGATATTCCGGCGCCCGGATTTTGGTTGAGGCCCTGATCGACGAGGGGGTGGACACGGTCTTCGGCATCCCCGGCGGTTATGTGCTTCATATTTATGACGAACTTCACAAACGGGAGGACAGGATACGGCATATCCTGGTAAGCCACGAGCAGCACGCCGCCCACGCCGCGGACGGCTACGCCCGCTCCTCCGGCAAAACGGGGGTCTGTATCGCCACCTCCGGGCCGGGGGCGATAAACCTGGTTACGGGAATCGCCGCGGCCTATATGGATTCGGTTCCCCTGGTGGCCATTACCGGCAATGTGCCGCTCCCTTTGCTGGGGAAAGACAGCTTCCAGGAAACCGACATAGCGGGCATTACCATGCCGGTGGTAAAACACAACTGGATTGTCAAGGATGTCCGGGAGCTGGCGGAGCTGATCCGGGAGGCTTTTATCGTGGCCCGGACAGGCCGGCCGGGGCCGGTGTTGATCGACATCCCCGCGGATGTCGGCGCCGCGGAAGCCGAATGGAAACCCGCCTTTGTGAGCGCCTGGGAGGATGGGAACGCGCTGAATTCCCGGGCCCGGCGGCTTTCGGACCGGGGCGGGCGGGTCACCTTTACCGGCGCGGACATTGAGCGGGCGGCGGCGATGCTCCGGGAGGCCCGGCGGCCCATGATCTACGCCGGCGGGGGGGTAAACAGTTCCGGCGCCGCCGGGGAGGTGGCGGCCCTCGCCGACGCCCTCAAGGCCCCGGTGGCGCTGAGCCTGATGGGCATCGGGGCCGTTCCCGGGGATCACCCCCTGTGCACGGGGCTTATTGGGATGCACGGAACCCTGGCGTCCAACAGGGCGGTGCAGCGCTCGGATCTGCTGATCGTCCTGGGGGCCCGCTTTTCTGACCGGGTTACCTCCCGGCTCGACCGTTTCGCCCGGAACGCCAGGATCCTCCATATTGATATAGACCCCGCGGAGATCAACAAAAACCGGGCCGCCGATTTTTGGGTTATCGGGGACATAAAAAAGATACTCCAGGCCCTGTTAAAAGAACTCCCCCGTTCCCTGGAAAGCCGGTGGAACGGGGAGATTGAAAGGCTTAAAGCGCGGTCCCGGGCGTCCCTCTATGGGCGGTGGCGGGACGCCCCGGGGACATCCGGGCCTCGTCCCCGGTTTGTCATTGAGGAAACGGCCAAACGCGCGGGCCCTAACGCCCTGGTGGTAACCGACGTGGGGCAGCACCAGATGTGGGCCGCCCAGTATTACCCCGCGGTCCCCCCCCGGTCCTTTATCACCTCCGGGGGGCTGGGGGTGATGGGCTTTGGCCTGGGCGCCGCCCTGGGGGCTAAACTCGCCAACCCCGAACGGCCGGTGGTGCTTTTTACCGGCGACGGTTCCTTCAGGATGAACAATGGGGAGCTGGCCACCCTCAGCCGCTATCACATTCCCCTCCTGATCGTCCTCTTCAACAACGGCTCTTTGGGTATGGTCCGGCAATGGCAGCGGGTTTTTTGCGGCGGCGTCTACTCCGAAACCGCCCTGGCCCCCAGTCCGGACTTTACCGCCCTGGCCGCCGCTTACGGAATTCCCGCTTACCGGGCCGCGGGCGAAGCCGCGCTGATCTCCGCCCTGGACAGCGCCGCGGGGGACATCGCCGCGGGGAAGGCGGCGTTCATCGAGGTCCTGATCGACAAGGATGAGATGGTCCTTCCCATGGTACCCGGCGGCAAAGCGGTGGACGAACAGATACTGTAGGGTTATACTGGATCAATGCGTTACGCCATAGGGGATGTCCATGGCAGACCCTTTTGGAAGAATTACCTGGACGATGATTTTTCGGCCTTTTACCTGGTGGGGGACTACTTTGACACCCACGGCCGCGGCGCGGACTTTAAAAAACAGTACGGCAACTTTAACGAAATCTGCGCCGCCGCCCGGAAGGACCGCCGCCTTAAACTCTGCCTGGGAAACCACGATTACCACTATCTTCAGGGTGTCCGGAATCAGCGCTATTCGGGGTTTCAGGAAACGCGCGCCCCCCAGATTGGCCGGGTCCTTGAGGACAACCTGGACTTGCTCAACGTTGTGTACGTTACGGAAGACCGCTACCTGATTTCCCACGCCGGGGTTACCGCCTGGTTTCTCGCGTCCATTGGGGGAAAAAAACCGGAGGACATTAACGCCGCCTTTAGGAAAGACCGGAACATCCTTAACTTTAACGGTTTTGATCCCTACGGGGACGACATTACCCAAAGCCCCATCTGGGTCCGGCCCGGCGCGCTGCGGGAAGATCCCCTGCCGGGGTATCACCAAATCGCGGGCCACACGCCGGTGCGGGCCATCACCGAGGTGGACCTTAACGGGGGGCTGAACAAACTTATCCTGATCGACACCCCCGGCCCCGGGCTTGTCTACCGTTTTTAACGCCCCTACAGGTAGCGCTTGGGTTCCCCGCCGTTAAGAATCGCGTACAGCTCAATGTGGCTCTTCGCCGTGCCGGAGGCGATCTTGTTAAGCAGCACCTCCTCCACCTGGAAAAGCCCCACCTCGCTGGACATCAGGACCCGGATACTGATGGGCTTTTCCCGGCCCGCATCAATCGTAACCTCCTCTATGGCCCCCGCCGAGTACTGGTGAATGTCCCCCGCCCGGGGACCATCGCTTATGGCCAGGGGAATCCGGGCCCGGCCCTTCTTCATGTCGCAGCCATCGGCCACCTGGACTATCCCCGCCTCCAGGGAATGGATCGTCCTGGTCCCCATGTGGCCCGAAATCGCCTCCAGCGCCATGGAACGGATCATCACCTGTTTTTGGGTTTCCCCCCCGTAGACCTGTTCCAGGACGCGGCCCAGAATGGGGTAGGCCATGTAGACGCTGTGAAGCTCGTGATCCTGCCGGCCCACGCCCATCCCCGTGTCGTGAAGAAACGCCCCGCAGATCACCGCGGAAAGACTGTCCTCAAAGTCCCCGCATTCCTCCGTTTCCAGGCTGGTCTTTACCCCCGCCCGGCGGATCAGATCCATCATCACCAGGGAATTGAAGGTAACCGTCCGCATGTGAACCGGGCCGTGATCGTTGTACTTTAACCGGGTTATGGAAACCACATTGGCGTATTCCTGCATGGCCTGGATCTCCCCGTCCAGCAGGAGGGTTTCCACAAGCCGTTCCGCTTTTCCCGTCAGGGAAAAGGACCGGGTCCTGTCCAGGATCTTCGTGTCCAGGGCCAGCGCCTTGCCCGAGCGTATTCCCATCGTTTCTCCTCCACCTCCAGTATGCCGGGAAACCGCGGATCATTCAACGTACAGGGCGTCCCGGGGATCGTCCCCCAGGCGGCGGTGCTGGAGGGCCTCCAGAATATGATCCTCCCCGATCCGGGCCGTTTCCTCCCCCTCCAGATCGGCGATGGTCCTGGCCGTTTTGAGCACCCCGTGGCGGGCCCGGCCCGAAAGACCCAGCCGCTCCGTCCCCCTGCGCAGGGCCCGTTCCGCCCCCTCCGTGAGGGGGCAGAATTCCCCGATCCGGCCGGGACCTATCCGGGCGTTGCGGCGGGGCCTTCCCCCGGCCTCCCCCCGCGGGGAAACCGCCGCGAACCGCCGCCGCTGGATCTCCACCGCCCGGATAACCCGCCGCCGGATAACGGCGCTGGACTCCGCGGGGGCCTCCCCCGGGCCGGGAAACTCCTCCCCGGCGGAATCCCCCGGGCCGGCCCAAACGGCGGGGCCGCCGCCGGGCACCCGCAGCTCCACCCTGTCCAGCAGGGCGGCCCCGAATTTCCGCCAGTACCGGCGGATTTCCTCGGGGGTACAGAAACATTCCCCCGGACCGCCCAGCGCGCCGCAGGGACAGGCGTTGGCGGCCATGAGGAGCTGAAAATCCGCGGGGAGCAGGGCCGGCCCCTCGGCCCTGACGATGGTAAGACGCCGGTCCTCCAGGGGTTCCCGCAGGGCCTGGAGGACGGGGGCCCGGAATTCCGGCGCCTCGTCCAAAAAGAGCGCCCCCAGGTGGGCCAGGCTGATCTCCCCGGGCCGCACCATCCTGCCCCCGCCCAGGATTCCCTCGGCGCTGGCCGAGTGGTGGGGGGCCCGAAAGGGGGGCCGGGCGATGAGGGCCGCGCCGCCGGGGAGCTGGCCCGCGATGCTGTAGATCCGGGTTACCTCCACCGCCTCCTCCCTGGTGAGGGGGGCCATAATCGAGGGAAAGCGCCGGGCGAGCAGGGTCTTTCCCGAGCCGGGGGGACCAAAGACCAGAAGATTGTGCCCCCCCGCGGCGGCGATTTCCAGGGCCCGCTTGTACCGGCTTTGCCCCTGGACTTCGGCGAAGTCCCCCCACGCCCCGGCCTCCCCCGGGTCCGGGCCGTCTCCGCCGTCCTCCCGGGCGGGGCGGGACCCTCCGGGAAAGGGGAGGGGAAGGGCCCCCTCTTTTGTTAAAAGCACCAGGGCGTGGGCCGCCTCTTCCAGGCTGGACACGGCGCAGAACTGGGCCGCGCCCCCTTCCTCTTCCCCGCGGTCCAGGAGGATCGCCGCCTCCGCCCCGTTTTCCTTGGGGACCATATAGAACCGGATCCCCTCCCTCAGCCCCGCCGCCGCCGCGGCCAGGGTTCCCCGGACGGGCCTGACCCGGCCGGAAAGTTCCAGTTCCCCCAGGACCATCAGCCCCTCCGGCAGGGCCGCCATGCCGGGCACCAGCCCCGCCGCGGCCATCACCGAAAGGGCGATGGGCAGGTCCAGGGCTGCCCCCTCCTTTTTTACCCCCGCGGGGGCCAGGTTGATCAGCACCCGGTCCAGGGGAAAGGCCAGCCCCGAGTTACGAAACGCCGCCCGCACCCGTTCCCGGGCCTCCTTGACCGCCCCGTCGGGCAGGCCGGAAATGTCGATCCCCGGAATACCCCGGCGGATATCGGTCTCCACCCGGATGATGATTCCCCCGCTTCCAAAGGGAACGTAACCGCTGATGTACATAGCCGCTCCTCGCGATAGATTCGCCCGCCGGTTTTCCGGGGGCCTATGTTCCCCATAGGGCGCGGAAGGGCGGTTTCGCTTTACCTTCACCGTCTATTGGCTGATTTTCCCCTTGCGTTTTACCACTAATCGTGGTACGCTGGCTTTCGTATGGAGTTCGCGCCCCTTATATTGAACCGCCCGCCGTCTCCGCGCCGCCGCGAACCGCTTCGCGGCTTGCGCTGGACTTTCACCTACGGTGAAACTCCCCATTGTCCGCCCCCGGCGTTCACGCCAAACGCGAACTCCCAAGCGAGACATCCACAAGGACGCCGTTGGGGTTTCCGGCAAGCCCGGAGACTCGCGCCATGGATGGCGCTCTTACCAAGCCGTCCGCGAAGCGGACGGGCGGGAGTTCGCGCCAAACGCGAACTCCCAAGCGAAACATCCGCCAGGACGCGGAGGTTTCGCGCTGGGGGGGCGGCGGCGCCCCG
>JAIRPD010000034.1 GCA_031257195.1 Treponema sp.
AATTTTTACGGCGTAATCTCAAAAGAAATATCCTCAAGGTTCCGTTTCAGATTGACGCTCGGTTGAAAAATCAGTTTTACGCCTTTCACATGGTGGGCGTTCAGTTCGTCCGCCGTCGCCGTGCCGTCGCTTGAGACGGTAACGCGGAAGGTGCCGAAACCTTCCAGCTTAACGCTCTGCCCCAGTTTGAGAAAAATAGGCATAACCATAACGCCGCGGGCTGCCCGCGTTCATTTCCCGATTTTAACGGTATACACCAGCTCGGATTGCACTTGCTCAATCCGCCCGCTTTCCAGGGATTTGTGTATAGCGTACACGATTTGGGTGTTGATCAGGCCGGCCCGCTCGTTGGCTTCTATGGGCGTGTTATTCCGCAGCGCGTCCACAAAGTAATGGAGCATAAAATTCGGCCCCCCGGTGGACAGGCCGTTGACGGCGGTTCCCAGGGTGTGTACATGGGAATAGCCGCCGGCGTTTCCCTTCCGCAGCATCTGGTTATTGGTGTCTATGTAGAGCGCCCCTTCCTCGCCGATAATTTCGATTTTCAGATCATAGATAAGGGGCATGGAATTCGGCAGCACCCAGCTTGAACTGATAGTGGAGTGGGTACCGTCGGTGAAATTGAGCACGGTCTGAATGGTATCATAAAGATTGATGCCCATGGAAAGCAGCTTTTTTTTGGTTCCCACGGCGTATACGCTTTCCACTGTTTTTCCCGTAAACCAGCTGATGGCGTCCACCATGTGGGGGAACAGGAACCAGCCCACCGATGAGCCTTTCCGAGCCCAGGGAAGCAGCTCGGTGGGGACAAATATGGTGTCATTTAAATGGCAGTTGATGTTCAGGATATCGCCGATAGCGCCGCTTTCAATTTCGTTCTTCGCCGAAACAAAGGGAAGATTCCAGTGGTTTTCAAAAGCCACCAGGCATTTCACCTTGTTCTTTTTGATCGCCGCGGCCATTTCCCCGCACTCCTCCGCGGAGGTGGAAAAGGGCTTTTCGCAAAGAATGTTAACGTTTTTTTCGGCGGCGTAAATCACCGCGTCCCGGTGCAGAAAATCCGGCGTCGCCACAATCACCGCGTCCAGCTTTTCCCTGTCGATCATGGTTTTAAAATCTTTGTACCCGGGAACCGGATACGCGGCGCTGATTCTTTCCCTGGTTGAATCGTCGTATTCCGTAAACGCCGCCAGTTCCGCGTACTGATTTTGACCAATGGTATCCGCGAACATGGTGCCCCGAATCCCCATACCGATAACGCCCATCTTAATCATCTGATTTCTCCTTAAGGATCAAATTAAACGACCCTATTATTGTTTTACCGCTCCGGCGGTCATGCCGCTGACTAAATATCTCTGAAGACAGAGAAATAAAATTACAATGGGAAGGGCGATAATAACCCCTCCCGCCATCAAGTTGGTCCAGTTCGTTGAATACTGGCCGACGGCGGTTTCCGCGATGCCCACCGGCAGGGTCCACTGGGAATACCGCCGCATGAAAATGCTGGCGAACATATACTCGTTCCAGCCGGCGATAAAAGCGAATATCCCGGTTGAGGCAAGGCCGGGCCCGGTTAACGGCAGAATCACCATGTAGAAGGTACGGAATTTATCGCAGCCCTCCACGCTGGCCGCCTCATCCAGTGATTTGGGAACCGTGTCAAAAAAACTTTTCATCATCCAGGTGCAGAAGGGCACCGAAAAAGTGGTGTACGCCAGAACCAGCGCGATAAGCTTGTTCAAGAGCCGCATATTGTTCAGGATCACATACAGGGGAATAATGAGCAGCGATCCGGGAAGCACCTGGGTCATAAGTATGATATAGCCCAGCGCCGCCCGTCCCCTGAACCGGAAGCGGGACATCCCGTAGCCGCCCAGGGTCGCGATGGCCAGCGAAAACAGGGTTGTCGCGGCGGACACTATCACGCTATTTTTAATCCAGGTCCGCATGTTGAATTGCGAGGTATTGAACAGCATATCCCGGTAACCCGTCAGGGTAGGGTCTTTCGGGATAAAACCCGGGGTAAGGGTGTAGATTTCTTTCGACGGCTTAAATGACGTTGAAATCATCCACAAAAAAGGAAAAACAGCGAGGGCGCAGAAAACAATCACGAATATGATTTTGACATGTTTTTTCAGGCCGTTCTCTTTCATTTAATACCGATCCTCCCTGTTCAGGGCCTTCAAATAAACCGCCGTAAAAACGGCGCAGAAGACGAGCATGATCATCCCCGCCGCCGAAGCCTTGCCGAAGTCAAAATATTTAAATGAGGTGTGATAAATGAAGATGGTTAAAATCTCGGTGGCCTGGGCGGGACCGCCCCTGGCCAAAAGATAGACGATTCCAAAATCACGGATGGTCCAAATGATAAGCAGGAGAAACACGATCATCGAGACCGGCGTTAACAGGGGCCAGGTTACGGCAAAAAACCGCTGAAACGGTTTCGCGCCGTCAACCTTCGCCGCCTCGTACAACTCGGAGGGAATGCCTTGAAGCCCGGCGAGCAGAATAATCGCCACAAAGGGGAAGCCCTTCCAAATGCCCACCGCCATGGCGCTGGGCAGCGCTATTGAGGAATTGGTCAGGAACTGGACCGGCTGCGCGATGAGACCCATATTCCGCGCGAGGGCGTTGATAATCCCAAAGTCCTTGTCATACATGAGTATCCAGACCAGACAGGTAACCACTTCGGGAATCGCCCAGGGAATTATTATCATGGCCCTCGCGATACCCCGGCCCCGGAATTTCTCATTAAGCAAAACCGCGACCATCAACCCAATCGCAAACCGCGCGACAACGGTTACCGCGATATAGATTCCCGTAATCCCCAGGGAATGAAAAAAATCGGCGTCTTTAAACACATTGACGTAATTGGTAATCCCCTGGAAATAATGTCCCTCGGCGGAAGGCCGGGGCATGTACCAGTACTGAAAACTCATCACCGCCGCTTTGCCGATGGGATAGGCGAGAAAAACCGCCATCACAATGATAAGGGGCAGGGTAAAAGCGTAACCCGCCGCCGAATCGCGCGCCATCTTTTTATTGATCATCACTCGCGTTATCTCCAAAAACCGGCGGACGATAAACCACCCGCCGGTTACAGAACAGAACCAGGGCTTTCCCAAAACCAACGTTTTGGGAAAGCCTCCGTCTCAACTACCTGCTCATCACAGCCTTGCACTTTTCGGCGGCCTGATCAAGTACCGCCTGACAGTCCCCGCCGCTGGCGAACATTTCCTGCGCGGCGTTGATCATGATCTGGCTCAATTCACCCTGCTGGGGAATGAAGGGATCGGCGACCTGGGGCGCGTAGGACGTGAGGAATTCAGCGAAAAGGCTGGACTGGGGATAATTGGTCTTGTACTCCGCGCTGGTGGAATACGCGACGCTGGCGGGGATCATGCCGCATTCCGCCGCTATCTGCTGGGCCTCATCGGAAGTCATCCAGTTCATAAAAGCCCAGGCTTCGTCAGGATTCTTACAATTTTTGGAAAGGGACATCACCAGCGGATACATGGTGGGGTTGGGCTGATAGGTTTGGCCTTCGTATTCCACCGCCGGGGCCGGAATAATCCCCACATCATCCATCAGGGAAGAATCATATTCCCTGATCATGCCCACAAACCAGGGGCCGTCATAACAAAACGCCGCCAGTCCGTTGTAAAAGTACTCCCGTTTATCCTTGGGGTCCGGGGCGGTTTTGCCGTATTCGTTCTTTATCAGGTAATCCTGCCACTGCCGGGCGGCCCAGAGATTGGCGGCGTTGTTGACCTGGATGTTATCCGCGGTAAAGGGCCCTTTCTCGCCGTTGGGAAAGTACAGGCCGCCGGAAACAACCCTGCCAAGCATTCTGGCCCACTCGGACACCACAAAACTATGGGAACTGGTGATGATCCCCAGGCCGAAAACGCCCTTCCGCTTTAACTTCGCCGAGGCGGCAATAAAATCATTCCAGGTTTTTATCTCCTGGGGATCGACGCCGCTTTCCCGCAGAACGGATTTGCGGTAAAACAATCCGGTCGTGCCCCAGGCGTAATTTGACAGAGCCAGCGCCTCGCCGTCAAACTCGCACATATCCTGGCCGGTCAAGTGGCTCACATAGTCCTGGTTGTTCATGAATTTCTTCAGATCGACAAACACGCCCCCGGTTCTTAGGTTGTGATAGGTCGCGACATTTTCAGGGTAAATCTGCATAATGTCCGCCTCATTGTTGCCCATGATCTCGGTGGTCACGTTGTCCCAGTACGTGGACCAGCCGGCGCCGTAAATTTCGATAGTCACGTTAGGCGCGATTTTTTTGTACGCCTCCAGAAGCGCGTCCATCGCCTTGCGGTGCGGATCTTCCACATACACGGAAGTCGCCAGCGTGATAGTGACTTGCCGATCCCCGGCTTTTTCGGCTTTGCCTTTACAGGCGGCCAGCGAAAGCAAAATCAGAACCAGTAACCCGATACTCAGTTTTTTCATCCTCTTCCTCCTCAATAAAATATAAAACACAACCCGGACGAATGGGATTTTCCGGCCCGTGTCTTTCGCGTTGATAATCGGCCGCGATACATCATTCCGCCCACAGGCCTGACGCGCCGCCGAAAAACGTCTCGCCGTCAAGCGTCCTTAAAAGCCCGCGGATCAATTGTTTGAGAACCGTTCAGGCGGGAATGTTCCGCCGCGAACGCCATGTAATGGCTCTCAAAGGAACGCTTCGCCACATTCCGCCCCGCGCCTCCTCCCCGTATCATCTTAACAAAGTCGGTAATAAAATTCACGTCCCCCCCGGAATGTCCCCCGGTGGGGACGGCGACGGAGATCTCCTCGGTATTACCCGACGCGAAACATTTAAGCGTAACGCGGCCGTCCTCAAGGTCTCCGGTAATTTCACCGCCGGTTCCAAAGAGGGTAACGGTCCGGGTGATCCGCATGGTAAAGGCCGACATGGTGAAGGTCGCCATTACGCCGTTGGCAAAACGCAGGGACACCGTCTGGTGGTCCACCACATCGTTGTCGCAGCGGAACACGCACCTGCCGTAAGGACCGGTCCGCAGGGCCTTGAAGCGGCCGTTTATGGAAAGGTCCGCGCTGATCACGTTTACCGGCCAGCCGGTATAATCGCCCAGGTAGATTTTTGAAACATGGTAGGGGCAGTCCGTCTGACGCGGACAGCCGTCAAGGCAGCGTTCCGGCGCGCCTTCGGGGGCGTTTTCTTTTTTGAAGTAACGCAGCGCCCCATAGGAACTCAGGGACTCGCAGGGAGAACCGGCCAGCCAGCGCAGCATATCCATGTCATGGCAGCTTTTCGCCAGTATCATGGGGGAAGATTCCGCGGCGCTGCGCCAGTTGCCCCGGACAAAGCTGTGGGACATGTGGATATGGCCCACGTTCTCCGCCAGATCGATGCCGACGAGGGTTCCGATACGGCCCCCATCGAGCAGTTCTTTTATTTTTGAGAAAAACGGCGTGTACTTCAGCACATGGGCCACCATAAAAACTTTATCAAAATCCGCCGATTTTCGCTCGATGTCCCGGCATTCCCGCAGGGTGGGAACAATGGGCTTTTCGCAGAGGATGTGCAGATTCCGCTTCATGGCCTCCGCCAGCGCTTCCGCGTGCATCTTGTCCTGGGTGGCGATAATCACCGCCTCGGTCTCCGCGGGCAGGGCGTTCATGGCGTCCTTCCATCCGGTAAAAACCCGCCCCGGCTCAAGGCCGTGTTCTTCCTGTATCACATTCCGCCGGGCTTCCGAGGGTTCCGCCACGGCCGCGATCTTCATCATGCCGGGATTCATTTTGGCGTATTCGGCGTACACATGCGTACCCCTGCTGCCCGCCCCCAACAACAATACTTTTACCGGTTCCATATTCCATCCTCCCGTAATTGTAAAAGTCCGCGGATCTTCGCGGAATTCAGAGGTTCCCGGAAAACCGAATTTTCGCGGGACCCTCTTAATTCAACCGTTTATTTCGCTATAGCCGCGTTGACCAGGGTTTCCATATCCGCCAGTTTATCCCCCACCTGTCCGGCGGCGGCGAAGATCTTGCTCATCTCGTCGTCAACCAGGGAATACACGGCCCCGGCGTTCTTTGACGCGACGGGCAGCGGGAAACCGTAGTTGATGGACTCCGGGATATACTTGGTATCGGCCCAGGTGTATTCCTGGAAGTAGGCGTCCGACGCGCCGGTGTAGCAGGGCGTGAAGGTCTTGGAGAATATCTCCGCGGCCCGCTTGCTCGCTAAAAACGCGAGGAATTTTTTTGTGGCGTCGGGGACTTTGGTCTTGGCGGCCGCCACATAGCCGAGGTTATGGTAAATCGTTCCCTGCCGTTTCTGCCTGGGCATGGGCGCGACCCGCAGGTCCCGCCCCAGGGCTTCGGCAAACATGCTCACCCGGACGGAAAGGCCGGGCATCATGGCGACCTGACCGGACATAAAGAGGGTTTCCGGCGTGCTTTCGGACACTATCTGCTGGGTGGGGGCGTAACCGGCGTTGATCATGTCCAGCTGCTTCTGGACCGCTTCCTTCGCTTCGGGGGTGTTCAAGGCCAGGCGGGTTCCGTCACTGGAGTACACGCTGCCGCCGTTCTGGTAGATGAAAGACCCAACCCCGTTCTGTATCCAGCTTTGCACCAGCACGCCGTACTGGGTGGTGGTATTGCCGTCCTTTACCGTCAGCTTCTGGGCCGCGCCGTAAAAGTCGTCCCAGGTCCAGTCGGCGGTGGGATAAGCGAGGCCCGCCGCGTCAAAGGCGGCCTTGTTGTAAAAGAGAATGATGTCGTCCCACATGAAGGGAACGCCGTAGCGCTTGCCCTGGTAGGTGAAGGGCTGGTAGAAACGCTCGTTGAAATTCTCATAATGAATGTCCGCCGCCCAGGGCTCCAGGTCCATGACGTGGCCGGTGGGCAGATACGACACCGCGTTGGGATGGTTCAGCCAGAACACGTCCGGCCCCGTGCCGGTGGGCAGGGCGGTCTGGAGCTTGGTCCAGTAATCAGACCAGGGCGTAACCGAGCGCTGCACCTTGATGCCCGGATTGGCGGCCTCAAATTCCTTGATAACCACTTCATAGTCCGCGCTCGCGGTATCATCCCAGTACCAGAAATTGACGACCTGCCCGCCGGAGGAAGCGTCCTTTCCCTTGCACGAAAATACCATACCGACAGCCAAAACCGCCGTCAGCGCCGCCATGAAAATCTTTTTCGCTTTCATGTTTTACTCCTGTTATACACAACATATTTTTACCCGCGCCCAGGGCGCGGGATTTTCAAAATCTCCTATTCTTTAATCCCCGTCATGGCGACGCCGCTGATAAAATGTTTTTGCGTGAAAAGAAAAATCACGATCACCGGAATCGAGACCAGCAGCGCGGCGGTCATCAAAAGGTTTTCCTTGGTCAGATTCTGTCCCTGAAGATTCGCCGTTCCAATGGACAGGGTATACCAGTCGGGATTATTGATCACAATGAGGGGCCAGAGAAACAGATTCCAGGCAAAGACGAGGCACATCAGGCCCGTGGCGATGAGCGCGCTTTTGCAGAGGGGCATGACGATACACCAGTAGATGATCCAGTGATTCGCCCCATCCATGATCGCCGATTCATCAAGCGACTTTGGCAGCCCCATAATCTGCTGACGAATAAAAAACGTTACCGTAACGCTGGGAATACAGGGGACGATCACCCCCAGGTAACTGTCGATCCAGCCGAAAGAAACCATCATGTTGTAGCGGGGCATGAGGATCATCTGAAGCGGAACCATAAGCGCGATAAAGAGGGACATGAAGATCGCGTTTTTGAGGGGAAAGTTTATCCGGGCAAAGCCGTAGGCCGCCATGGAGGACAGAAAAATCTGGGGTATCAGAATCCCCAGCGTAACAATGACATTGTTTTTATAGTAGGTGATGAATTTCATCTTGCCCAAAAGCTCGCTGAAATTGCCAAGGTAAAAACTCTTCGGCAGAAAGCTCACCGGAAGCCGCACGGTTTCGGGATAGGTTTTGAAAGCGGACAGAACTATCCAAAGGAACGGAATCAGCCACACCAGGGTAAGCAGCGAAAAAAAGACCCGCCCGGCATAACGCGTGATTACGCTGATATGTCTCTTATCCATAGTGGACCCACTTTTTCTGACCGGCGTTTTGGACCACGGTAACGATAAGAACCAGAACGCAGAAAACGATGGCCTCCGCCGAAGCGTAGCCCATATCAAGGTAGGTGAATCCCCGCTCATAGATACCGTACGCCATGGTTCTGATATTGTCGCGGACAAAGACATTACTCTTTCCGAAAATAAACACATAATCGAACATCTGAAAAAGGGAAATGGCCGACACGATGGCCACAAAGAAAAGCTGGGGCGTAACCAGGGGCACGGTAATATTGAGAAATTTTCGCACCGGGCCGCCGCCGTCCAACTCGCAGGCTTCGTAGTACTGTTTGGGAATATTCTGCAGACCCGCCAGGATTATCACGGCGTAGTAACCCACGGCCCCCCACAAAGTAACTATAATGATCGCTATTCTGACAAGCGCCTCGTTGGCAAGCCACGCGGGCTGGGGCAGCCCTATTCTTCCCAGAACCATGTTGATAAGACCATAGCGTGAATTGAACATGATGTACCAGGTAATGGCGGTAACCACCGGCAGGATCACATAGGGAAGGAAAAAGGCGGTTCTGAAAAAGCCGGTAAAGCGCGATTTTTTGTTCAAAAAATTGGCGAGCAGCAGGGAAAACGCCATAACCAGCGGAACGAGGATCACGACAAAGAATATCGTGTTGAAGAATTCCCGCGCGATGCCCGGATCTTTGAACAGGTTGATATAATTCGCGAGGCCGATGAATTCGGGCTTGGTCAGGTGGTTCCACTTTGTGAAAGAGATATACACCGAGCCGAATATGGGATAAATATAAAAAAGATATACGCCGATTACGGTAGGCCCGATAAACAAAACGGCCCAGAGCCAGTCTTTGGATTTTTTCATCCCCGTCATGTTATCCTCCTTATCCTCATATCCGCGCCAAACCCTCTAAGGATACACTCAATATCCTAAAAATTATTGTACACCTTTGTTTCGAATGTCAAGCCGCGAATTACCAACAGCGGCCGCTCCTCACGTCAGCCCCCCGAATTTAATTTCCACCGCCGGGCGGCGATCTTTTCCGCCTCCCCCCATTTCGCGTCCATCGACTTAATCAGCGCGATCTGCGTCCTGCACCGGTCCATGTTGTGATCCGGCCTCTCGGTATGGTAGTAATGATCCCCCTCAAGGTAATCGGTAAGAAAACGCAGACCCATGATCTGGGTGATATTCCTGCCCGATTCGCAAAGCAGCGCCGTCTCCGCGGGGGTAAGGAACTGGAGCGCCTCGGACAGGTAGCCGTCCATGAGGGCCTCAAAAAACACCAGGTCAAAGTCCACCCTGGAAAGATCCCGTTCGTCCTCGGCGGCCCTGGTGGCGACGGTGCGGATCAGGTCCCCCACGTCAAAAAGACTCGCGCCGGGCATCACCGTGTCAAGGTCTATCACGCAGAGAGCCTGGGAACTTTCGTCGTCGATCAGTATATTGTTTATCTTGGTATCGTTGTGGCAAACGCGTTCGGGAATTGTTCCCTCCCGCAGGGCCCGGATCAAAACCGCGCCCCGCTCCTCGTTTTCCCTCATAAAATCAATTTCGCCTCGCGCGTCTTTCGCCCGGCCGCGGCAGTCCCCGGAGAGGGCCTCGTAAAAACGGGCGTAGCGCTTTTCCATGTCGTGAAAACCGGGAATGGTTTCATGGAGCCGGGGAGAACCCAGATCGGCAAGCTGCCGCTGAAAACAGGCGATGCTCTTTCCCAGGAAGCGGGCCTCCTCGGGGGTACTGGTTACCTCCAGGGTATGGGACCCCTCGATAAAAAGGTAGGTCCGCCACCAGCCGCCTTCATCGTCCCGGGCCCAGGGTTTGCCGTCCTTCGCGGGAATCACCGTCAAAACCCGGCGGCTGCGGTCGCCCATCTCGTCACGAACCAGCCCGGCGGTGATATGTTTCGTCACCCGCTCAATGTTTTCCATCACCTCGCCGGGACGCGCGAAAACCCGCTCGTTGATCCGCTGGTGGGTATACCGTACCCGCGTCCCGGCCTGGTTCCACACCGACCGGTAGGTATTGTTAATATGGCCCTTGCCAAAGGACTGGGCCCCCTCAAATTCCCCGTAAAGGGCGAACCGGTGGATAACTTCCTCAAAGGGAAGACGCGCGTTCAGGCTCATACCGTATTATGCGGGTCCCGCCGGCGGTTTTACCATAGAGGAAGGGGCAAAAAATATGGACAAATACGCGGGACCCCGGACCGGCGCCCATCCCGGCGGCGGCGGGAAACCCCTCCCCGGAGATGACACAACCGCCCGGGACCGGTACTATCAGATCAGCGTCAAAGGGAAGGAGATACCATGGAGATAGAATTAAAAGCCCGGGTGGCGGACCCGGAGGCCTGCCGCCGCCGGCTGGAAAGCCTGGGGGGAAAGGGAGCGGCCTTTCGCAAGGACGACGGCTACTGGTTCCCGGTGAATCCCGGCGCGCCCCTCCCCTCCCCTTCGGGGCTGCGGGTCCGGCGGGAGGAAAAGGCCGGCGTCCAAAGCGTCCTGGTAACCTGGAAAACCAAGGAGCGGCGGGGGCCCCTCGAGGTCAACGACGAGCGGGAATTCGCCCTGGCCGGGGAAGCGGCCGCCCCGGGAGGGGAAACCGGCCCCGGGGAACGGTTCGAGGAACTCCTTCGCGCCCTGGGAATGGAAAGAAGGTTCCGCAAACGCAAGGAAGGCTGGGCCTGGAACATCGGGGGAATTACCGCGGAACTCATGGAAGTCAGCGGCTCCGTCCCCTCCCCGGGGGAAACCGGCGCGCCCCGCCCCCTGGGCTGGTTCCTGGAACTGGAGATCATCCCCCCCGGAGCGGACGCCCCCGGGGACGCCGGAACCGGCGAAGCCCAGGCCCGGCTCCTGGCCCTGCTGGAAAAGGCCGGCCCCGGAACGGACGCCCTCGAAAGCCGGTACTACACGGAACTCCTCGCGGAAGCCCCGGGGGCTATTCCCGGATAACCCCGGGCTTCAGGAAGCCGGCGTTCAGGCCCCCGCAGCCCGCCCCCTGGGCAATCGCGTCCCGCAGGGAGTACCCCTCGTCCAGGGCGGCGGCCAGCCCCGCCGTAAAGGCGTCCCCGGAACCGACGGTATTCACCGGCGGCGTCCGCTCCACAAGGTACTCGTCAAAGACCGGGCTGGACGCTTCCGCGCCGTCCGTCCCCGGAACCGAGCCGTCCGCGTACCACACGGAGCGGCTCCCCCGGGTAAGGACAATCCGGGTCCGGTAACGCCCCGCCAGCTCCAGGATCAGATCGGCCACCCGGCTCTTTACCCCCTCCTCGTCCCCGGACAACTCCCGGGGGCTCGCCAGCCCCGGGGCGAAGGTCCCCACAAACTCCACCAGGTTCGGCTTCACCAGGTCGGGCCCGTGGGAAAGGCTCCGCTCCAAATCGGTCCCCCGTACATCCAGGATAATCCGCTTGCCCCGCTCCCGGGCCAGCCTGACCATCTCCGGCACCAGGGCGTCGCCGTAACCCCGGGCCTTGGTCCCGGAGATGATCACCGTCCCCGCCACCCCCAGCAGTTCCTTAAAGGCCGATAAAAGCCGGTCCTCCGTCCCCGGAAACACCGCCTCCCCCTCCTCCACCAGCTCCGTTACCGTCCGGCCCCCGGGGGCCTCCCGCCCCGGCCCGGCCCCGGCGGGCTCCTCCCCCGTGATGAGGGTATAGCAGAAGCGAATTGGGCTGTGGCTGTCCACCCAGCGGACATCGAGGTTATCCCGCTGGCAGAGAGCCAGGAACAGGGGCCGCAGTTCCCCCCCCAGGTGGGTCAAGTGGACCACCCGCTTCCCCAACTGCCGCAGTACCCGGCTTACGTTCACCCCCTTGCCGGAGGCGTCCAGCCGGTGGCTCTCCGTCCGGTTCACCTGGTCCGGGATCACCCGGCCAAAACAGAGGGTCTTTTGGAGGGTGGGATTCATGCAGACCGAAAGAAACGTACCATTACTTTCCATGGGTGTACAATACCCGGAATCCCGGTACAATGACAATATGGGGAACGAAAAAGCCGCGGAAAGCGGCGGGCCGGAACCGGGGGACGGCGGGGACGGCGGGACGGGCCGCCGGCCCAGCTGGGACGAGTACTTCATGGAAGTCTGCGAGGCTATCGCCAAGCGGGCTACCTGCGACCGGGGCCGGTCGGGGTGCGTCATCGCCAAAAACCACCAGATCCTGGTAACGGGCTACGTGGGGGCCCCCGCGGGGCTCCCCCACTGCGACGAGGCGGGGCATCAGCTTAAGCGGATGGTCCACGAGGACGGTTCGGTAACCACCCACTGTGTCAGGACGGTCCACGCGGAACAGAACGCCCTCTGCCAGGCCGCCAAGCGGGGAATCGCCATCGAGGGGGCCACCCTGTACTGCCGCATGACCCCCTGCCGCACCTGCGGGATGCTGATTATTAACTGCGGCATCCTCCGGGTGGTCTGCCAGCGGCGCTACCACGACGCCGCGGATTCGGAGGCGATGTTCGCCCAGGCGGGGATCGCCCTGGAGTACGTGAACCCCGAGGTGGAGCGCTACGACCGGCAGTAACCCCGGCTTTTTCCCGGGGGGCTTGCCCTTTTTTCCCGGATCCGCTACCCTATTCCCGGGGTTTGCCGAAGCCCTCCCGGGCGGGTACCGGGGTTCCCCGGGGCCGTGAGGGGGCTTCCCGAAACTTCGCGGGGGCGTCCCGAAACTTTGGGAGAACTTCCCGAAACTTCGCGGAGACTTCCCAAGACTTTGTGGAGACTTCCCGAAACTTCGCGGAAGCGTCCCAAGACTTTGTGGAGACTTCCCGAAACTTCGCGGAGGCTTCCCGAAACTTCGCGGAGGCTTCCCGGGATCCGGGAGGGCTTCCCCGGGGCCGGGCGGAGGCCGGGGCGGACCCCGGAACAGGCCGCGGTACGCGGCGCGCCCCCGGGCGCGAATTACACAGGGCCCCCCGGCGGGGGCGGAGGAGGCGGAGAGATGGCTGAGCATGGTGATTATCTTCCCGGTAAAGAGGCCGCGCTGATTGACTGGCTGGACAACTTTGTCGAAAAGCTCCAGGCCCACGGGACGGAGTGGCAGATCCCCCCGGGGGAGGCCGCGGAGGTGGAGGCGCTGACCACGGAGTTTAAGGTCCGGCGGGCCAAATGCGCCGGCCCGGATCGCTCCAAGGCGCTGGTCTCCGAAAAGGACGCCGTCAAGGAGGCGCTGATCGCCCGGGTCCGGACGATGGTGAAGTTCCGGTTCAACAACCCGATCATCTCCGACGCGGACCGGGTGAGCGCCGGGCTGCACCCCCGGGACCGGACGCGGACGCCTGTCCCCGTCCCCGCCACCCGCTGCTTGATCGCCGACGTGAAGCCCCTGGGGGGGTTCCGGGTGGAGATTCGCTTCCAGGACGAGGCGGCCCCGGAGAGCAGGGCTATCCCCTACGGCTGCAACGGCGCCCTCCTGAACTACGCCTTTGGGCCGGAGAAGGAGATGGACTACGACCGGCTCCTCCACAGCGCCCTCCTGACCAACAATCCCTGGGTCCTGACCCTGCCCCCCGGGGCGGAGGGCGCCTTCCTTTCCCTGGCCTGCCGCTGGCAGAACAACAAGGGGGAACTGGGGCCCTGGTCGGAGATTATGTACATCGCGGTAAGTTAAGAAAGCCGCTTCCCGGTTTTTGTAACTTACCGGGGGGGTTCGCCCGCGGCGGAACTCCCCGGGGCGTCCGGGGCGCGCCCCGGGGCGGGGAGGGTCCCCGGCGGGGGGTTCCAACGCTCCGCCCGCTGGTGTATACTACCCCTATGGGCCAGCGATTCACCGTCTCCGAACTGACGGGTCTTATCCGGCAAAACCTCGAGGCCGCCTTTCCCCTGGTAACGGTGGAGGGGGAACTGTCCAACCTCCGGCCCTCCAGCACGGGGCATCTGTACTTTTCCCTCAAGGACCCGGGGGCCAAGATCGACGGGGTGATGTTCAAGAACCGCCTGTCCAGCCTTACCTTCGAGCCCCGGGACGGGATGCTCCTCCAGGTCCGGGGGCGGATCTCGGTGTATCCCCAAAGGGGGGGCTACCAGCTGGTCTGCGACGAGATGGCCCTGGCCGGGGAGGGGACGATTCTGCTGACGCTGGAGCGGCGGAAGCGGGCCCTGGCGGCGGAGGGGCTTTTTGACGAGGACCGGAAGAAGCCTATTCCCCGGTTTCCCCGGACGGTGGGGGTGGTGAGTTCCCCCACGGGGGCGGCGGTGCGGGATATTCTGAACATCCTCCGGCGCCGGGCGGGGGGGGTGCGGGTGATTGTCCTGCCCGCGCCGGTGCAGGGGGACGAGGCGGCGCCGGTTATCGCCCGCCGGATAGAACAGGCCAATCAATGGAAACTGGCGGATGTGCTTATTGTGGGCCGGGGGGGGGGTTCCCTGGAGGACCTCCTGCCCTTTTCGGAGGAGGCGGTGGTCCGGGCCGTGGCCGCCTCGGAGATTCCCGTGATCAGCGCCGTGGGCCACGAGATAGACCACGCCCTGTCCGATCTGGCGGCGGATCTCCGGGCCCCCACGCCCTCGGCGGCGGCGGAACTGGTCAGCGCCAGCCGGGAGGAAACCCTGGACTGGATCCGGGGGATCGCGGGGCTTCTGCGGGAGGGGACGCGGTCCCGCCTGGAGAGGGCCCGGCTTCTCCTTAAGCCCTTTTCCCCCACCGACCTGGAGTACCGTTTTCGGACTATCCTGCAGCCCCGGCTGGTGCGCTTTGACGACCTAAAGGAAACGCTGCTGGAAAATGTCCGGGACAGGATAGCCGGGCTGCGGCGGGGGCTGGAGCTGGTCCGCGCGGCCCTGGAGGCGGGGAGCCCCCTTCTGGCGCTGGAACGGGGCTTTTCCGTGGTGGTCAACGAACGGACCGGACGGACGGTGCGCCGGGCCGGGGAGGTCCTCCGGGGCGACCGGCTTTCAATTGTCCCCCTGGAGGGAAGGATCGGGGCGGTGGTGGAAACCACAGAGGAATCAAGGTAGGGTATGACAAAGACGACAAAAGCCGGGGGGAAGGCCGGGGCGGAACAGCGGGGGTCCTTTGAGGAACGGCTGGGGCGGCTGGAGGAACTGGGGGAGGAGATCCGTAAAACCGACATTCCCCTGAACGACGCCCTGAGGGCTTTTGAGGAAGGAATCAAGCTGGCCCGCTCACTGGAAAAAGAACTGGAAGAAATTGAAAGCCGCGTGGAGGTACTCCTGAACGGGACGGAGGCTAAGGGCCAGGACAGCCCGGAGCTGGACCTTTTTGAGGGCGAATGATACGGATCCTGCCCCCGGAGGAGGCGAAGAAAATCGCCGCCGGCGAGGTTATCGACAGGCCCGCGGCTCTGGCGAGGGAATTTCTTGACAACGCCCTTGATTCGGGGGCCACGGCGGTGGAACTTAACATTGAGGGGGGGGGCATTGTCAAGGTCGAGGTGATCGACAACGGCTCGGGGATGAGCCGGGAAGACCTGGAGCTGTGCGTCAAAGCCCACGCCACCAGCAAAATCCGGTCCCTGGAGGACCTGGACCGGGTTACCACCCTGGGGTTCCGGGGCGAGGCCCTGGCGGCGGCGGCGGCGACGGCCCGGCTGGAGATCGTTACCAGCGTGGACGGCAGGGAGGCCTGGCTGCTGGAGACCTCGCCGGGGTCCCCCCCGCCGGAGGAAGGGCCGCCGCGGGTTACCCAAACCCGGCGGACCAAGGGGACCAGCGTCCGGGGGCTGGGCCTTTTTGATCGTATCCCCGCCCGGAAACGGTTCCTTAAACGGGTGGCCAGCGAGGCCGCCCTGTGCCGGCAGGTTTTTGTGGAAAAGGCCCTGGCTTTTCCCGAGGCGGCGTTCCGTTTTGTCCAGGACGGACGCCTGCGGGTTCAGCTTTTTCCCCGGGACAGCCTGCGGGAACGGTTTGGGGAACTGATCCTGGACAGCTATGAGCGGCCCTTTCTTCACAGCCTGGAGGCCCGGGGCTCCCCGGCGGCGGGCTTTCAGGTAACGGTGATCTTTGGCGGCCCGGAACTGTACCGGCGGGACCGGCGGGGGCAGTATGTCTTCGCCAACCGGCGGCGGGTTCAGGATTACGGACTTACCCAGGCCCTGGAATACGGGCTGGCGGGGTTTTTCCCCAACGGCAGTCATCCCCTGGGGGCGGTTTATGTGGAGGTGGACCCCGCTTTGGCGGACTTTAACATTCACCCCGCGAAACGGGAAGTGCGCTTTTCCGACGCCGGGGCTATCCACCACCGGGTAACCACCGCCCTGCGGGATTACACCAGGGGGGCGGCGGCGGGAAACGCCGCGGTCTTTGATAACGCGGCGTACGGTGAGGGCGCCACGGCCTCCAGCGGCGGCCCCTGTGGCGGGGAGCCGGATTACCCGGGGGAAGGCCCCGGCGGGGAGGGGGTATCCCGCGGCGCCCTGGAGTTTGGTTTTGGGGAGGACGCCGGGTTTACCGTTTCCCGGGAAAGGACCTACAGCCATTCCCTGGCCATGGAGGCGCTCCTTGACCGGCGGGACGAGCGCGCCCCGCCTCCGGGGGGGGGCACCAGGACCTCCGGGACGGGGGGGGCCGGGACGGTCCGGCTCGCGGGGCGGGCTTTTGGGCTGTTTATCATCGCCGAGCGGGGGAGCGCCCTTTACCTTATCGATCAGCACGCCGCCCACGAACGGATCCTGTACGACCGCTTTTTGTCAAAGCCCATCACCGCCCAGGAACTGCTGGTGGCTATCCCCTTTACCACCGGGTCCGCGGAGGAGGACCGTTTTCTCCAGGCCAAGCGGGGGGAACTGGCCCGGCTGGGGATACGGCTGGCCGGCGCGACCGGCAACGGCGGCGGCTGTACCGGCGGCGGCGTGTGGCGGGTAGAAGCCCTGCCCGCGGGCTGGAAAGCGGGGGACGGCGAAACGGTGGAGGAAATTCTTTCGCTGCGGAACGCGGGGGAAAACATCGCCGAACGCTGGGCCGCGACCCTGGCCTGCCGGGCGGCGATCAAGGACGGCGGCTGGCTTGACGACGACGCCGCCCTGGCCCTGGCGGAAGAGGCCCTGGCGCTGTACGACAAAAACGGCCTCCCCCCCCGGTGCCCCCACGGACGGCCCCTGTGGAAGGCCCTGAGCCGGGACGAGCTTTTTCGGGCGGTCCGGCGGGAATAATCGCCTCAAATCCGCCGCCTTAAATCCGCCATCCATGGCGGATTTAAGGCTGGGACTTTTCGCTAGGCGAAAAGTCCACCTAAAGCTTTGGTAACACCGCCATCCATGGCGGCGGGGGGTCAAACGGGGGTCCACAACAGGGGGTGGGGGTCCGCCGCCTGGAGGTCCCGCAGGGTACGGTTAACGCACTCCGCCAGCTCCGCCAGCACGGTTTCCTTCCATTGTTTCTGTATGGGGGCGATGGTAAACAGCTCGTAGGGCTCCCGCCGCAGGGCGGCGGCGATTTTTTCCAGCATGGTATCGGTGGGAAAGCGCTTTTCGGCCTCGATCATGGCGATATAGTTGGGGGCGGTATCCACCAAATCCGCCAATTTTAACTGCGAAAGCCCCAGTTCATTCCGGTAGGCCCTGAGATTTCCGGCAAGGATCGTTCGTAATCTGGTCATTTTAGAACTCAACGCTCTATATTTTTAATTTATTCAACGGAAGGGTATTGACACAATAAATTATGCGTTATATATTGTACTCAATCATAACGCTCCGCTATACCCGGATTCCGGGGAAAGCGGCGCGGGATGACCCCCGTCCGTTGGACGGGCCGCGTTAGCGAACCTAACGCATCGCGGTTTGGCAAACCGAGCCGCGCAAAACAACGGAGGGAGGGCTAAGGAACAGGGCCGCCCAAGCCGCGACGCGGCCTGGGCGGAGCGATTTCCGGTATCCCCGCCATCCAAACGGGTGGCGGCGGGGGGCTGCCACAGGCAAACCCCCGGTCCCGCAACGACGGCCGCCGGAACATTCACAGCCCTAACCCTGTCCTGCCTCCAGTATAAGGAGTTTCTGCTATGAATAAAAGCAGACTTTTTACGTTCGCGGTACTGGCGCTGACGCTGGTACTTGGCTGGAACCTGGTAAGCTGCGGGGATAGTGA
>JAIRPD010000069.1 GCA_031257195.1 Treponema sp.
AGGGGCCGTTCCGTGAGGCCCTTTGGCTTTTTTTCTGGGTTGCCATAATGTTCCGCGCGGCCGCCCCGCCCCCGGACCGCCCGCCGCCGCGAAGCGGGCTTGGGTGGGCTTTTTGGCGAAGCCAAAAAGCCCGAGCCCACAAATCGCCAGGGATGGCGATTTGTGGGCGGCGCCCCTAAGGCCCGGTGGGTGGTCCCCTAACGCTATGGCAGTACCCTGCCCCCGCCTGGGGCGGGGAGGGCAAAGGCGGGGGGAAGGTCCCCGAACAGCCGCGGATCGCGATCCCGCGAAGCGGGATCGCGCCTTACTGAGCCACGAACCGGCCGTCGTTCATCTCGCCGACATTGCCCTGGAACTTGTTTTTATAGTTATCCACTTCGGTGGGCAGAACCTTAATCAACCCCGCGCCGCTATTCCCAAAGCTGGGAAAGCTGGTATCAGTTTCTATCTGGTCAGCCGTAATAGTCCCCATGTTCACTACCCCGGTAAGACGGTAGCAGTCATAGAGGAAGGCATTTTCGATGCTGGTAACGCGGGGACAGGGGAGTCAGGTCAGGACTGGTAAGGTTGCGGTACTCACGAAGAAAGGAAGTTCCGATACCACCGGTAACGCCGGACAGGGGACTCAGGTCAACGCTGGGAAGGTTGTGGCAGTACTCAAGGAAGCTATACCCGACACTGGTAACGCCGGAAAGGCCGGAAAGGTCCACCGCGGCGAGATTGGAGAAACTCTGGACAAAACGATTGGGAATTGCCGTCAGTCCCGCGAGGTCCCCACCCAGGACGAGTTCTGTTACATCCCTTTTGTAGTTCACCCCGGTCCGTACATGCCACAGGTCGTGGCCCTGGTCCAGGGCGTACGCCGTGAGAGGGATGTCCACCGCCAGGGCACACCAGCCGTCGTCCACGCTGATGGTTTTCAGGTAGAGCTTGGCCGTGATACCCTCGTCGGCCTCCCCCGGCGGGGGGGGGGGGGGCGGGTTTCCCTCGGTGGCGTAGCCCACGGAGGCCAGCCAGGGGGTCCCGTTCAGCTTGAGGGGGTCCCCATTGCCGTACCTAGGTCGAAGTCGCCTCCCACGGAGAGAGCCGCCTCGATGGCGTCGTCGTTCTTGGGCACGCTGAAGCAGGGGATACTCTGAATTAGCGTTTTTTCCCATTTTTGAGCCTTTTATATACTATAATGTGGTATCATATATTAACTTATGTTGTCAATGATTTCACCGTAATTTGCGGCCTTTTTTCAAAAAGTGTAGATCGTGGTGTCGATCCGGCCCATGGCGGCCCCGGGCGGGGCGTAAACGGCGAAAATCCCGCCGGAAGTGGTTTCCCCCGGAAAACGCCGTTATGGGGCCGCTATGAGCGGAAAAATTCCGGCTAAAACAGGATCGATAGTTTTTTCAATCCCCAATCTCTTTACCGCGGCGCCTCAATGTCTTACTCCCACATATCAATCCTCAAATTCCAAAGAAATCAAACGCCAATCGTTCTTTGAGATTTGTTGAATTTCACCGTGATAATGGGTCCGTATGATCGCCCCCAGGCTATTTTGAGAATCAACATACGATTTAACAAAATAAATATGGTCCTCTTTTTTTTCAACAATGGGGCCGGGTTTTTCCGCCGCTGACGCGAATTTAGCTGTCGCGGGTGATTTTAATCGTTTTTTAACAAAATCACGCGTCATAATTTCCGCCATTACCGGATCGTCTTTTGTTTTCCAGGCTTCGGCGTTTTCAATTTCCTTTTGTCTTTTTTCCGCTTCCGTGGGAACAATAGCGCCAATAATCAACGTGACAACAAGTATGCCGGCGAAAAATCCCAGTATGATTTTTGGGGTGCCGTTTTTTTTGTATTTTGACAGCAATACTCCAGCCGCGAAAAGAACGACACCGGCCGCCAATAAAATGATATATGTTGTTTTATCACTTTCTTTTACGGTTCCCATTGCTCCCAGAAGTGACAGTATAAACCCAATCAAAATAAGCGGGAAACAAAAGAAATTTCGTATGCCGGTTTTCACGCTCATCCAAGTTTACCCCCAGAAAAACAATATAACATATCCTATATTCATCGATTATTGTTGTCAAGCGATTATTTTATCTGATTTTCTATTATTACGCCTATACCCTGGATCCTCCGGCCGTTGATGGACGCCGTTCCGCGGCCGCCGGCGTGGCTCGCGGGGGCGGTGATCGTAAAGGCGCTGTCGTCGGCGTCCTTGACCTCGCGGTTCAGGGCCGTCAGGGTAAAGGTAAGGCTTGCGGTGGCGGCATCGATCCGATGGGTAGCGGGGTCGGCGGTAACCGCGGTGTTATCGATTTTGGTCAGTTTTCCCGTGGCCGGCAGGGCGCGGTCGTCATAGCGGCCCGCCAGGAGGATCGCCTTGTCCAGGGTCCCGTAGTCTTCCGGCGGCAGCCAGACCCGGACGGTCTCGCCTTTGCGCCAGGCTACCCGGTGGTAAACGCTGGGAGTTTCCGGCTTCGCCGAACGCGTTGGTCACAGCCGCATCCCCGCGGCCTGCGTCCATGCGGCCCGGGGGCGGGGAGGCCGCCCGGAACATTATGGCAACTTACGGCGCAAGCCAAAAGGCCTCACGGAGCGGCCCATTTACCACCCCGTAACCGCCCTCATCCCCGCCCAATCCGTTGTCCATCTGTTCCGGGCGGCCTCCCAAAAATCGCCATCCCTGGCGATTTTTGGGCCTGGAGTTTTCGCTTTGCGAAAACTCTATTCAAGCCCTCATGGGCTTGCGGTCAAACAACCGCGTCCCTGCGGCCCCGCCCGGCGCGGGCCGGGTTGGGGGGGCCGGCGGGGGGCTTCCTTGGGGGCTCAGCGCCTCCACCGCGGCCCTGGGCCGGGGGCGGGCCATCCCCAGGGGGCGGGACCGGTAACGTCCCGGCGTTTACCGCTGGGCCGCGCGGCGGCTCCCTGTCCCAGGCCCAGATCGTAGGACCGGTTCCCGATGCTGAGCTTCGCGGTCAGCAGCACCTTGGCCTTGGCGTCCCACCGGGAATCCCGGACGTAGCCCTCCAGGCTCACCTGGGCCCCCTCTTTAAGGCCCTCCACAAAGCCGACAAGCCGCTGGATTCCCGCCACATAGTACAGGTCCTCCCCGTTTTGCAGGGCTACCCGGCCGTTCACCAGGGCAAGCTTGCCGTTGACGGTGGTCATCGCCGGGGCCGGCGGCGGCGGGGCGGCTTGGGCGCGAAGAAGCCCGGAAACAAGGACCGCCAAACCGAACATCGCGGTTATTTTTTTCATCATCGTTCACTCCTTACTCATCTGAGATATAGCTATAATAGCAAGAACCGTGCCAAGTCCCGGGGGGCGGTTTTTCGGGGGGTTCCGGCGGCCGGCGGGGGAAAAAATTCCCTCCCCGCCCTTTGTTTCCCGGGGACGGGTAGATTTTACCCGCCCCGGGGGGCGGGAAGCCCCCTCCGTCCCCGGGCGGTTTGGTTGAAACGGCGCCGGGACTGTAGTAGACTTACCTTACGGCTTTGGATTGCGGGGGAAGATGATCGCCTTTTTTTCGCTGTTCTTTTGTGTCCTTTTCGCCGCGGGAGGGGGGGGGTACGGTTTTTACGCCCTTGTCCTGCGGGGTGAGCGCCGGTCCCGGGGACTCGCCGTTTTCCACGGCCTCTTTGCCCTGACCCTTGTTTTGCAGGGGCTCGCCTTTTCCCGGTATTATCCCTACCATCGTTTCTCGTTTTTGCCCACCATGCTGTTCATCACCTGCGCCTATGGGGGGGCCGTCCTGGCCTACTGGTTCGACCCGGGTTTCCCGGGGAAGATCATCAGCCTTTCCATTACCGCGGTGGAACTGTTCCTCGCTGCCTGGAAACTGGCGGCCTTTGACGACCTGCCGGCGGTCGCCCGGCTTCCCCTGAATGTCTGCAACATCCTGGTGATCTTTATGCTCCTCCGGTTTTTCGTTAAATCCCCGGCGCTGGATAATTACATCCTCTGTTTTGGAATCCTCGCCGCCCTGGTGAACTACGTTACCGGCGCTTTCTACGACAACCTTCCGCGGGTCAATTCCGGGGGCCTGGGTTTTTTCTATTACAAGATTCTGGAATCCGCGGTGCTGCACAACCTTTTTTTGGTCTACTGCGTTTATGGTTTCTTACGGCGGCTTCTCATCGTGGATGTCCGGCGGGCCCTCTGGAATATGGTATGGATTACCCCCCTGTTTATCGTTTTCAGTTTCTGTAACCAGCTTTGGAGGACCGATTATTTCTTTACCGGCGTGTACGGCGTTACCCCCCCGGCGCTGATCGCCCTTTACCACGCCATGCCCCTGCGGTTTTCTTTTGTCCTCCACCGCTTTGTGTTCGAGGTTAACCCGCTTTACTACGCCCTTATCCTGGGGGCGGCCGGCCTTACCCTCCTGGTTCTGTCCTCCGTTTTGAGGGCGGTCCAGTCCCGGCTGCCCGGGATCTTTGGGGGACGGGGCGGAATGGACGCGCCGGGCCGCCGGCGGGGGCCCGCGAAGGGTTCCGCTTTTCCCGGGTTTTTATTGGAAGTTATCCGGAGACCGGGGTTTCCCGATAAGTCTAACCAGTGTTTGCCGCCGGGGAAAACCGGCGGGAAGGAGCGGCGGAATGAAAAAACCCGCGATGATAGTTTTTCTTACGCTTTCAATGTGCGGCCTTTCCAGCGGCCAAAATATCAACGGGCAAAACATTGAATACCTTATCTCCCGGCTGAAATTCGCGCCCGTGGGGAAGCTGGAAAACGAGCTTCGCACCAACTGGGAGGACGGCTATTATTTTGATTTCCGCTGTTACGGGGGAAAGTCCTTCAAGGATCTGGAGGCCTTTAAAAAATGGGCGCCGGGGTTTCAGAAAAAGTTCGCGGGGGAAACGGGATGGGACCGGGAGATCCCCGCCGGCCATGAGATGCTGCTTCGTTTTTGGAGCCTGTGCCGGGGCCTCCTCCAAAACGGCTTTATCGTCCGGGGAAGGGCCTATCACCTTATCTGCTACGACGCCCTTTACCGGTCCGCCTCGTTTATCTTTTACTTTGAGCCCGCCAAAGACTTTGAGGGCTGGGTCTTTACCAACACGTTTACCGCGTTCCCGTAGCGCGGGGCGGCTTTTCGCGGACCGGGGGCCGCGGGAACGCCCGAAGCGCGGGCCATCCGCGGCGGCGGGGCGCGGCGGGGTTTCACAATTCCAGGGTCATCACGTTTCTTCTCGAGCCTTCTTTTTTTATATAGCTAAACCCGGCCCGCTCAAACTGTTTGACCAGCCCCATAAACCGGTAACTCGGCGAATCCTCTTCCACGGGATAGGCTTCCACGTATTTCGCGCCCCCCGCTTTCGCGTAAGCCGCGGCGGCCCCCAGCAGCGCGTCCGCGATTCCCCGCCGCCGGAAACATCTTTTCACATAAAAACAGGCCAGGGACCAGACGGCGTCCTTCGTTTCATCCCCGCCGATCCTTCGATACGTTTCCCGGGGGGCGATGGAACACCACGCCGCCGGTTCCCCGTGGATATACCCCAGCAATCCCACCGGGACACCCGTAAAAATTCGCTTTTTGATGTACTCCTTCCTGCGTTCCGGGGTATTGTCTTTCAATTCTTCTTTGGTCATCCGCCAGGCCATGCACCAACAGTATTTCGGCCCGCCCCTTTCCTCAAAAAGCGCCTCAAAATCATCCCAGTTGGTTTTGGAAACCGGGTTTATTTCCAGGTCCTCCCTTTTAAACACGGCCCGCCCCCTTATGGTTACCCCTTGTTTCCGCCTTCCGCGTATTTTCCTCTTTCCTGAACCGCAGAACCTTCGCGAGAAGCTCCCAGGGGAAGGGTTGACCCCGGGGAAAACGCAGCGTCCCCTTCCCCGTCCGGTAGGGGGCGAGTTCCTTCCCAAACGCGTCAATCCCCGAGGGACCCGGGAAAAAGCCGTAATGGTCCTTAAACGCCGCGAAGTGAACCAAATTCCCCTCCAGGTAAAACGTAGGCATCCCGTAGGATATTTTTTCCGCCGCCTCCGGGACCTCGGCCTTGATAAACGCCCGGATCTCCCGCAGCGTCTTTTGAACCTCCGGCTCAAAGGCTTCAATATACTCGTCGATGGTTTTCATGTTCCCCCTTCCCCGGGCATACCGTTCCGGGCCCTTCCCTTCGGCGCGGCGCGGGCGGGGAAAGCCGCGCCCCGGGACCGCCGGACGCCGGGACGGCTTCCCCCCGCTCCCCTAGGGAATCACCACCTCCCGTACATCCGACCAATGACTCGCGCCCTCCCTCGTCAGGTAGCGCAGGGAGTAGTGCAGCTTCCGCCCCCGGTCCTCATGCCCAAAGGTACGCTCCCAGGGATTCCGGGGAAAGGTCTCTTTATTGGAAAGCAGATCGGGACCATCCACCGGCGTCTCCGAAATCAGCCAGGCAATCTCAACCCGATCCACGCCGTAGGGCTTCGCGCCCAGATACCGCACCCGCACCACCCCCGGGGAGCGCGCGTTGATCTCCGCCTCGCTGTCCGGCCCCGCGGCCGGCACCGGCACCGGGGAAGGTTCCCGATCCGCGACGGCCACCCCCAGTTCCTCCTTTTGCGAATCGCTCATCCTGGGGTTGTTCCGAATCCACTCCCGGGCGAATTTGCGCATCCCCTCCACCGCCGCCTTCTTCGCCTCGTCCTTGGCGGTGTGATTCGCCCCGGTGGGCGCCGCCTGATACGCCGCCCGGGCGTCCGCGAAGGCCCCCAGGGTGTTCCGTACCAGGGCGCACTCCGCCGCCGGCCACCCATAGGCGGCCTGCAGGGCCGCGTCCCCCAGTTTTTCCCGCCATACCGCCATCAATTCGAGGAGTTTTTCCTCCCCCGTGGGGACCCAATCCTTTCTATATCCCATACCCGCTCCTTTCCGCGCCGTCCAGGCGCGGTATAAGCCGTTCCGCCCGTCACGATCACCCGTCTTGACGCGCTTCCCGGCGATCTACGCGTCCCCAGTATAGTGAGGAACGCGTTTTTTGGCAAGAAGGGCGTCCTTCTTAAGCAGAAGGGCGCGTTTCCTGAGTATAAGGACGCGTTTCTTGGTAAGAAGGGCGCGTTTCTTGAGTATAAGGGCGTCCTTCTTGAGCATAAGGGCGCGTTTCTTGAGCATATGGACGTCCTTCTTATTCAGAAGGACGCGTTTCCTGGTAATAAGGGCATCCTTCTTGAATATAAGGGCGTCCTTATTGAGAAGAAGGGAGCGTTTTCCGGCGATCCGCGGGTCCCCATCCGCCCGGGGGGCGGGGAGCGGCATAGAAGGGGCGGATGGATCGGGGGGACGCGGTTAAACGCCGGGGGGCGGCAGGTGGAGGCGGCTCAGACGCCAGCGTTTAAGGAAGGGATCGATCTCCGCCCGGACCCGCTTTAAGAAACCCCGGTCCGAAACGGGGGGCCGGCGGCCCCCGGCGGCGGCGCAGTCGGGGAAATGGGCCCACAGGTAGTCCGCCTCGTCCAGCAGGACCTCCAGATCGGCGCCCCCCGGACCGGCGGGGCCGGGACCGCCGGAAAGAATCCGCCGCAGTTCCTCCAGGGTCCGCTCCTCCCCGGCCATAAACCGTTCCAGCCCCGCCGGATCCGCCGCGGGGGGGGAAAACGGGGCCGGGGCCGCCGGAAAAACCCCGTCCCCGGGGAGGGCCCGGCCCCCGCCGCCGGTCAACAGGGCGGCGGCTTCCTCCGTCTCCAGGGTATTCAGCCCCAGGGGCAGCCCCGTCCCGGGAAGATCCCCCATCCGCGGGTCCCCGGCGAAGCGCCGCTCAAAAAGATCCCGGTAGGTTCTAAGGGCGGGATCGCTCTTGACCGGCAGCCCCGCCTTGGAACGGGCGGTAAACACCCCCGCGCGAAACACCCCCGCGGCGTTCACGGGGCTGTGAAAACGGTTCTGCCCCAAAAGGGAGGCCAGGTGGGCCGGACTGGACCGGGCGTGGGTGCGATCCGCGGGAAAGGAAAAATCAATCCCCGCGATGATCACCGGCCCCCGGGTAAGACGCCGGGCCAGCTCCACCGCGGTAAGCCCCACCGAGCCCAGGGGGGGAAGCGCCGGGGGAAGGAGCCCCGCCGGGGCAAGGCGGTTAAAGAGCCGCAGCTCCGTCCAGGGGGTAAAGAAGACAAACACCGGCCCCCCCAGGATTTCCGCCGTGGGGGGATAGGCGGAAAGGTCCACCGCCGCGGGAACGCCCGCGCCCCGGAGGCCGGTAAAATCCCGCTGGTTCCAAAACTGGCTTTCCAGGATCACCGCCAGGTCCGCCCGGAGCCCCCGTTCCCGCAGGAGGCCCAGACAGGTGTCCACACAGATCAGGGCGAAGGGGCGATCCCCGCCCCGGGGAAGCCCCGCCGCCTCCAGGGCGTCCAGGGCGGGATCCAGGGAAGGTCCCGCCCCCAGGACCAGGACCGGCCTGGAGGCCAGGGACGCCGCCCCCAGGGGCGGGGACCGGCCCAGCAGGGCCAGATTGCGGATACTGTTCCACGCGAACCGGCGGCCCAGCTTCACCAGGGTCATCGCGTTGCCCCAGTCCAGGGCGATGTCCCTCCGCAGGGTCTCCGCCAGCTCCTCATAGGCCGCGCCGTCAAGCTGCCAGCCCCCGGAAAGCTTTAGGACCACCACCCGGCGGAAGACCCGGGCCCCCCAGGTTTCCCGGACCAAGGCGCGCAGCTCCTCCCCGTTCCCCGGGCCCGCCAGGATCAGCCGGGGGTGGGCAAGGACCCGCGCGCCGATGGAGGACCGGGAAAGTTTGAGCAGTTCCCCGTCGGTTTCCACGCAGACCACGGCGGAATCCGCGCCCAGGCGGGAAAGCAGGGTTTCCAGGCCGTAGCCAAACAGGGGGGAGGGGCAGAAATAGAGGGTCCGGTCCTGTCCCGCCGGGGCCTGTTCCGCCGCGGCCCGGTCGGCGGCGGCGATGGGGTCTATGGTGGAAAGGAGGGTCTTGTTTTTGTAGCTCACCGAGGAGCCCCGCCGGGCCGGTTTTATGACCGGCCGTTCCCCCGGCGGAACCTCCGGCGGCGGACGGCGGGGGATTTCCATTCAGCGCTGATCTTGCAGGATCAGGGAAAAGAAAACGCTGGTAAAATTATTCTCGAATTTCGCGCTATCCATGAAGGCGGCGTTTATATCCTGGTCCAGGCTGGTGTACATCCAGCTGAGACCGTAGTAGTCGATGGTGTTATTCCTCGCGGTCTCGTCCGGGGTGGTTTCCTCCACGGCGGTGAGGATCACTATCGCGTCCCCCAGGGTAAAGGGGGCGGAGGGGGTGTGGAGGGGGGTGGCAAAGGCCGTCCGCCAGAAGATTTCGCTGGAGACCGCCTGGCCCAGGCCCGGGTTTCCCGCCGTGTCCAGGGTCCGGAACAGCCCGGTATTGCCATAGTTGAGGCTCACCGGCCCCGCGTTGACCACGCTGAATCCCGCGGCCGGATCGTCCTCCGGCAGGCTCTGGATGTAGGCGGCCAGGCTTAGGCCTTTTTCCCCGGCCCGGCGGCTCAATTCCTCCGCCCTGGCCGCCAGCCAGTTCTCTATCCGGCCCCCCTCAAAGCGGTCCATGTAGGTTCGGACCTTGTCCAGGGCGTCCCGCTGGGAAAGGTCCGGGCTGTAGGGGGTTTCCTCCGCCCGGAAGAAGGCCCAGCCCCCGGGGACCTGGATCACCGGGCTTAACTCCCCCTTTTTGAGGGGGATCACCTTGTCCCGGTCCGCCTCTTCGGAAATTTCGGTATAGGTCTCAAAGGCCGCGCGGATTCCCATGTCGCCGCCCTTGTCCTTGTACGCGTCGGTGGACTGGTTCCGGGCGGCGTCCTCAAAGGCGGACCGTCCCGATCTCACCGATTCCAGCAGCTGCCCCGCCTCTTTTTCGCTGGCTAGGGTGATCCGGGAAAAGTGGACGTTTTTGAAGGGCCCCGGGTTGGCGGCGGCGAAGGCGGTCAGTTCCGAGTCGGGGTAAGCCGCGCGGGGAAAGAACACCAGCTCGAGGCTCCGCTCCGGGGAAGCCATACCGGCGATGAACGCCTTTTCCGCGGCGGAAATCTTAAGTCCCAGGAGGTCTTCGATGTACTTCCGGGTGGTGTGGGTTTCCCGCTGTTTGTTCCACAGGGCCAGGCGCTTGTTTCTATCGTAGGAGCGGTACTTTACCACGGAGAAGCGGCCGTCTTCCTGGAATTCGGGCCGTTCCGCCACCTGCCGGTCAATTTCCCGGGGAGGCGCGGAGTACAGGGCCTTGTTCATCTCGTCCAGGATTACCACCCGGGCCAGGGTCCTGGTGAAGGCCCCGTACCAGACATCGTACGCGGCGGCGTAGTTGGCGTTATAGTCCCCCCGAAGCTCAAACTGCCGTTCGGCGGCGAGTTCGTTGAGGACATCGGCGAAGTAATTCCCCCGGACATAGGCGATGGGGGTTCCGTCGTAGTACCCGAAGATTAAATCCCTGTCCTGGCCGCCCCCGACATTGGGAATGGCGGGCACAAAAACAAAGGCCACGATGACGATCACCAGAATAACAATGGTTCCCCCAAAGAGAAAGGGGTGGGACTTAAGGCGGCCCGCGATTTCGGAAAAACCGGTGTCCTCGGTTTGGGGGGGCCTTTTTGTCTTGGAAGCCATGGATACCTCTTAAGCGCAGTTTTCTGAGGAATACCACAAAACGGCAAAACAGTCAAGGATGACGCGTACCCGCCGGGCGGGGGCGGCTAGCGCCACACCGCGCCGCGCGGCCCGGGGGCGGGGAGACCGCGCGGAACAGATGGACAACGGATTGGCGGGGATGAGGGCTGCCACGGGGTAGTAAATGGGCCGTTCCGTGAGGCCTTTTGGCTTTTTTTCTGGGTTGCCATAATGTTCCGGGCGGCCTCCCCGCCCCCGGGCCTGAAAAGCCCAGTTAAAGCGTTGGTCGCGCCGCCATCCATGGCGGGTAACTCTGGCGTTGGCCGCCGTTGGGCTTGTAGCCTTAGGCGTCGCCTCCTGCGTGATTCCCCTGGACGGGAACGGCCTCGGGGCCGACGAGACGGTCCAGTACGACGCCTAGGGCCGCCGCCTCCTGGTGATCAAAACCTCCACAGGGGGGGGGTAGCGGTCCCTCCCGCTCTTGAACCACCGCCCCCGCAAGCCACGCCGGCGGCCATGGAACGGCGTCCATCAACGGCCGGAGTATTCCCTACTTCAGCGTGCCCAAGGGCTCCGGCGTCATCGAGGCGGCCCTCTCCGTGGGGGGCGACTTCGACGTAGGCGTGGCGGCCGGGAACCCCCTCAAGCTGAACGGGACCCCCTGGCTGGCCTCCGTGGGCTACGCCACCGAGGGGAACTCCCCCGCGAGGATTGACCCCCGGAACGGTATCCCCGCGGGTTCCGGGGTGGAACTCCTGGGCGACGGCGGAACGTCCCTCGACACCCCGGAGGCCCCTGACCCCGACGCGGGGAAAACCTTTAACAGCGCCCTCGCCTGGCTCGCGGCCCCGGGGAACGCGGAGAACAGCGTGGACTACTACCTTACGCTCCACGCGAGTGTGTCCAGCGGCCCCAGGACGCTGTCCTTTGGGAGCGCGGTCGACTGTAGTCTGACCTTGGAAAGCGGGGGTGGCGCCCCGCGGACCATACAACTCAACGCCAACGGCAGCCTCTTTACGGTAAACGCCGGATGTACCCTGACCCTGGGGAAC
>JAIRPD010000038.1 GCA_031257195.1 Treponema sp.
GCTTAACGACTGCTGGCCCGTAGCTTCCTGGGCAAGTATCGATTATTATGGACGATGGAAGGCCCTTCATTACGGCGCGCGCCGTTTCTTTGCCCCCATCCGGGCAACGGTCTTTATAAGCCAAACCGAGGCTGCGCCGCCGGGTTCCCTTGCAGGCCCGCTTATGCGGACGGTCAGGGTCTTTGTCCACAACGACACGATGCATAATACGGCGGGAAAAATCACCCTTTCCCTTAAACGGCAGGATTTTAGCGTCTTACAGGAAGAGACCATAGATGTGGAGCTGCCGGCCCTTTCCGCTTCGGAGATCCTGGTCCGGGATTACCGCGCCCTTATCAACACCACAGAGCTGGAACGGAGCTGTTTTGTTACGGCGGAACTCAGGCTTTCTGGCGGCGCGTCCCTTCCGGTATCCAGGGAAACAGCCCTCTTTGTCCCGCCCAAGCATTTTTCCTTCCGCCGGCCCGCGTACCAGGTGGATGTTGCGGATCGGGGCGGGGAATTTGTCATTACCGTCAGGGCCGGTACGTTTTGCCGTTTTACGCGCATCAAAATCCCCGGCGAAGATCCGGTATTTTCCGATAACTATGTGGATATTACCGGAGCGGAAGGGGTGGAAATCACCGCGCAAAAAAGCGGGCTGCGGCAAACCTACAGCGCTGAAACCCTGCGGGCGCTTGTAAGCGCCGAAACCGGCGCAGGCGGCAGCGCGCCGCTTATGAGCGTAGGAGATACATACTAGGGATGTTCATTAACACTGGATGTTAATGTCCGGTTTAACGTAAGCGGCGATACCGCCGCTTTTTATCGAGGTGTTCATTAACACTGTGTGTTAATGTCCGGTTTAATGCAAGCGGCGATACTGCCGCTTTTATATAGGGGTAAATTATGGGATTCAGGGATGATTTTGTCTGGGGCGCGGCTTCGGCGTCTTATCAGGTGGAAGGGGCGGTATGCGAAGACGGGCGGGGCGCAAGCGTCTGGGATATGTTTTGCAAAGAAAAAGGCCGCATCCTCGATGGCTCAAGCGGAGACGTTGCCTGCGATCACTATCACCGCTACAAAGAAGACATTGCCATTATGAAAGAGCTGGGCCTTAAAGCCTACCGCTTTTCCCTGGCCTGGCCCAGGATCATTCCCGATGGAAACGGGGCGGTAAACAGAAAGGGCCTTGACTGTTAGGAACGCCTCCTTGACGCCCTGGGAGAGGCGGGCATCACCCCCTATGTAACCCTTTTTCACTGGGACTACCCTTACGAGCTTTTCCGCCGGGGCGGATGGATGAATAGCGAAAGCCCCCGCTGGTTTGCGCGCTATGTGGAGGCCGTGGCAAAGCGGCTGGCCGGTAAAATCCCCTATGTGATCACCTTTAATGAGCCCCAGTGCTTTATCGGCCTTTCCTGCGACCATACCGAACACGCCCCGGGGATTCACTACCCGCTTTGGGACACCCTTCTTATGACTCACCATGTACTTCTTGCCCACGGACTGGCGGTGCAGGCCCTTCGCGCCCTTTCGTCGTCCAGCAAAATCGGGTACGCCCCCACGGGAAGCGCCCATTACCCCGCCACGGACAGCGCCGAAGACCGGGAGGCCGCGCGCCGGGCCTACTTTGCCGTGGAGGACTGGATATACTGGTCCGTTTCCCTCTGGAGCGATCCGGTGTTTCTGGGCGAATACCCCGGCGAACTTACGCGCAAGTACGAAGCCTTTATGCCCCCCATCGGCGCCGATGACATGAAGATCATCAGTTCCCCCCTGGACTTTCTGGGCCAGAACATTTACAACGGAAGCCCCGTCAAAAAAGGCGGCCCCAGAGGCTACGAATACGCGCGGCGGGAAACCGGGTACGCGTTCACCGCCGCCAAGTGGCCGGTTACCCCCGAATCGCTCTACTGGGGGCCCCGTTTCCTCACCGAGCGCTACCATGTACCCCTTTACATCACCGAAAACGGCCTTTCCTGCGCCGACGTTGTTTCGCTGGATGGCCGCGTCCACGATCCGGCCCGGGTTGATTTTCTCGCCCGTTACCTCCACTGCCTCAAACAGGCCGCCAATGACGGCGTGGACATACGGGGCTATTTCCAGTGGTCCCTGACGGACAACTTTGAGTGGGCCAAGGGCTACACGGACCGTTTTGGCGTCGTGTACTGCGATTTTGAAACCCAGCGGCGGATCATCAAGGATTCGGGGTATTGGTACAGGGACGTGATACAAAGCAACGGCGCGTCTTTATAACGCCAGACGTTCCGGACCCGGGCCCCGCGGAAAACCCATCGCTTCCCCGCGGGGCCCATCCTTTTTGTTATCCCCCAAAAAGTCCACGGGTTTTTACGGCCCAGGCGCGATTCCGTTTTTGTTTTATGGCCCGCTAAACGAACTACTGCCTGGGGATGGGGACCCCCTGGTCCCAGAATTCCTTGAATTCCACTTCCGGCTCAGGCTTTGTTTCAGCCTCCTCCGCGCTCTCACTATCCCCGCCGGTCTCCCGTTCCGGCTGGACCGTCCCCGCCGGGGAATGTTTCTCCGCTTCGGGAACGGTCTTTACCGGCTCTTTCTGGGACTCCGGCGGGGCCGTTGGGGCGGGGGGCGGGACCGCCGCGGGTTTTCGCGGCGCCGGCGGGCTGAACGGCGCCGGATCGCGGGGAACCGCGGCGGGGCACTGGGGCGCGGCGGGTTCTCGGTTCGGGACATCCCCGCCAAACCCCCGGTCTTCCCTGATGATCACCGCCTGGAAACCGGCCTGGCCCAGGCTGCCAATACGGGAGCAGACATCGGAAGCCCGAATCCCGGCGATGTATACCCTGGTTAAATTCCCGTACCGCTCAAACTGGGGGGCGAACCCAAGCTCTCGCAGGGTTCTGGCGGCCCGTTCCGCGTTTCCGTTGATCCCGAAAGCCCCTACCTGTATGATGTAGTGTTTTTCGCTTTGGGGGCTGGGAATGGAACCGATAACCCTAACCTGCTGGGCGGAACAGAGGCCGGATATAAGCAGGAGACCCGCCGCGATAAAAAACCGGTGATACGCCTGAAACCTGTGATTCATGGGAAACTCCTTCTCTTAAGGCGCCGCCTGCCCCGCCGCCGGCGGATTGGCCGAGGCGGCGGGCGGGGCCGCCGACGCTGGATTTCGCGGCGCCGCCGCGGGCGCGCTTGACTCCGGGGCCGGCGCGGGCGGGACCGGGCTGGACGGAACCGCCGGCGTTACCGGCGGGGTCAGTTCCGCGGCGGCCACCCCATCCTTAACCCGGTTGAGTATCCCCTCCAGGGCCGGGTCCGCCTGAACCTGCTGGCCGTTTTTTAACTCGCAAAACCCTTGAGTGTTTTTCAGGTAAATTCTGGTTCGGTAATCGCCGTAATAAACATCCTGGATCATAAAGACCGCGTCCGGCAGGTAGTAGACCTTAAACCGGAAAAGGGGAAGGCCCTCGTTAATATGCTGGAACAGGACGATTTTTACCTCCTTGTTTAAAGAGGAAATAATAAAATCGTCAAAGTCGTTGTTGTTTCCGTCTCTGCCGCTGGTAACGGTAAAGGCGTTCTGGTTATAGGCGGAGATGGTTCCAATGTTTTTCAAGAGGCTTTCCCGCTTGGCGTCGAACAGGGCGGTCCACACGGCCTTGGTTACCTTGCCGTCCCGGGGAAAGCCCAGGAACCGCTGGAGGGTCCGGACCGAGCCTTCCGTAAGGGGACCATACCAGCCGTCGGCGGCGCCGGTTTTTTTAAACCCCAGGGCCAGCAGCCGGGTTTGCAATTTTGTTACGTCCGCCCCGTTCATCCTCTTGCTTTGCGGCTGTATAACCCGGGAAAAATCCTGGGCGAAAAGACCGGTTACGGCCAGCGTGCACAAGACAAAAACGCATAGTTTTTTCATTACCCTTCTCCTAAAAATGGAACCCGCCGGAAGCCGGACAAACCTAATCATTCCGCCTCGGAGTCCAGTTCCTCAAAGTCTTCCTGCTCCAAACTTTCCAGCTTTTCGGTGATTTGGACGGCCATTTTTTTGCCGATAATACCGGGCCGGCAGAGGAATTTCTTTTTGTTCCCGATATTGAGGGAGTAGGGATCTCCTATCCGCACATTGTACAGTTGAATAATGTCCCCCACCCTCAGGGACAGCACTTCCTTGATGGGAAGCTGGATCCGCCCGATTTCCGCCGTTACCGGCACATCCACGGTGGTGAGCTTTTCCTTTAACACCGCCAGGTTTTCCGTGGTGGTGGTCCGCCGGGCGGAGGAGTACCAGAACTGCACCGAAAGCTTGTTCACAATCGGCTCTATCGTCAAGTAGGGGATGCAGAA
>JAIRPD010000079.1 GCA_031257195.1 Treponema sp.
GCTTGAGGGGCGGGAAATAACGTGGATCGCCGCTTCCCGCGTAAAGGGGTCTATGGCGCGAAAGGCATAAACGCCGCGGCCGCCGTTTGCCGTACCGGGTCTTCCGGCGGAATCTCGTCTGCTCCGGCGGTTCCCCGCTCTCCATCCCTGCCGGTTCCCTTACACGGGGATCCGGTGTTACAATCCTCGCCGTTCAACGCAAAGCGCTTAACGCGGACACCCGATACCGCCTTTCATGGCCGCCATCCGCGGCGGCGCCCATGCCGGTTTTGGGCGAGGGCGGCGGGAAATGGCATTTAGCGCCGATCCCTTCCGGCCCTCCCCGATCTTGTCCAGCCGGGCGTATTTGTGCTAGTCTTGAATGGTGAAAGCCGCTGTCATCTTTGGGTCCCGGTCCGACGCCGGGGTGATGAAAAAAGCCGCGGAGGTGTTTAAGGAATTCGGCGTGGAGTATGGTTCCTTTGTCCTTTCCGCCCATCGTTCCCCGGAGCTGCTGGAGGAGACTATCGCGGAGCTGGAAAAAGACGGGACGGAGGTGATCGTCGCCGGGGCGGGGCTGGCGGCCCATTTACCGGGGGTAATCGCCAGCCGGACGGCGCTGCCGGTGATTGGGGTGCCCATCGCCTCGGGGACCCTGGGGGGGATGGACGCCCTGCTTTCCATGGCGCAGATGCCCAAGCCCATGCCGGTGGCTGTAGTGGGGGTGGATAACGCCGCCAACGCCGCGTATCTGGGGGTGGAGATCCTGGCTTTAAAATACCCCGAATTACGGACAAAACTTGAGGCGTTCCGGGCCAAAATGAAGGCCGGTTTAGCCGGGGACAGCCGGATAGAATTGTAAGGGTGTTGATTTGTTCGATGGCCCGGCGGGCGCCGGGTAAGTCTTTTTACGCGGAGGTTGTCCGGGGACCGGGGTCTTGGGGCAGCCCTGATACTGAAGCCAAGGGAGAAACGGATGGCTGATAAAACGATTCAACCGGTAAAGATCCTTTACTCGGGAAAGGCAAAGCAGGTCTACGCCGCGCCGGACAAGGACCTGGTGATCATCCATTACCGGGACGACGCCACGGCCTTTAACGGGGAAAAGCGGGGCCGGATCGAGGACAAGGGCATTATCAACAATAAGCTTTCCGCCCGTTTTTTCCGTCTTTTGGAAGAGGCCGGCGTGCCCACCCATTTTGTTTCCCTCCTTAACGATCGGCAAATGCTCTGTAAAAACGTGGCGATCATCCCCCTGGAGGTGATTGTCAGGAACGTGGTGGCCGGGTCCCTGGCAAAACGGACCGGACAGGCGGAGGGGGTGGAGCTGCCGGAACCCATGGTGGAGCTGACCTATAAAGACGACGCCCAGGGAGACCCGCTGGTAACGGAAGAAGAGGCCGTTTCCATGGGGGCCGCCTCAAAAGAAGAGGTTGAGCGGATTCGCCAAATGGCCCTGCGGGTAAATGAGGTACTGCGGCCCTTCGCGCTGGAAAGAAAACTGAGGCTTATCGACTTTAAGCTGGAATTTGGCCGCGCCGGGGACGGGAAGATCATCCTGGCCGATGAAATTTCCCCGGATACCTGCCGTTTTTGGGACGCGGAGACCGGTGAAAAACTCGACAAGGACCGGTTCCGCCGGGACCTGGGGAACGTAAAGGAAGCCTATATTGAGGTTTGGAACCGGATTGGGGACTACCAGCCCGCTCCCGCCGTGTAGTATGGCCCGGGACGGCGGCGATAAGCTCAAAGAAGCCTGCGGCGTTTTTGGGGTTTACTGTACCGATCCCCGCCGGAACGCCGCTTCCCTGGTGTACTACGGACTTTTTTCCCTTCAGCACCGGGGTCAGGAAAGCGCGGGGATCGCTGTGCAGGCTCCGCCGCCGGAGGGCAAGAACGAACATACCATCGAGTGCCGCAAGGGGATGGGGCTTGTGGGAGAGGTCTTTAACGGCGAGGTTCTTTCCCAGCTCAAAAGCCCCGCGGCGGTGGGGCATGTGCGCTACTCCACCTCCGGGACGAGTTCCATTGAAAACGCCCAGCCCTTTGTCAGCCACTTTAAACTGGGCTCCATCGCCGTGGTCCACAATGGCACCCTAACCAACGCCGATGTGGTCCGGGAACTGCTGGAAGACGCCGGGGTGGGTTTTACTTCTTCCAGCGACAGCGAGGTGATCATCAACCTGATCGCCAAAAACTACAAAAAGGGACTGGAAAAGGCCCTGACGGACACGATCAAGTTTATCAAAGGCTCCTACGCCCTGGTGGTCCTTACCGGGGACGCCATGGTGGGGGCCAGGGACCCTAACGGGATCCGCCCCCTGTGCCTGGGCAGGCTTAACGGCCCCGCGCCCGATGAAAATGGCGCTTCCCATGAAAGCGGCGTTTCCGGCGGCGGCTGGATTCTGGCCAGCGAATCCTGCGCCATCGACGCCGTGGGGGGGACCTTTATCCGGGATATTGAGCCCGGCGAGGTGGTGATCATCAAGCGGGACGATGTCCTGTCTTTTACGTTCAGCGAAAAAACCCGGCGGGCGGTCTGCGCCTTTGAGTATGTGTACTTTGCCCGGCCCGACAGTACTATCGACTCGGTGGATGTGTACGGGGCCAGGGTCCGGGCGGGGGAAATTCTGGGACGGGAGTCGGCGGTGGCCGCGGATCTGGTTGTGGGGGTGCCCGATTCGGGGATTCCCGCCGCCATAGGCTACGGCCGGGCCACGGGCGCTCCCTTTGGCCTGGGGATTGTAAAAAGCAAGTACGTGGGCCGGACCTTTATCGCCCCGGACCAGGGCCTTAGGGAAAGGGCCGTTTCGGTAAAGCACAATGTGATAGGCAGCGAGGTCAGGAACAAGCGGGTGGTGCTGATCGACGATTCCATTGTCCGGGGTACCACCAGCCGGCGGCTGGTGGCGATCCTCAAGGACGCGGGGGCAAGGGAAGTACACATCCGGATCTGCTCGCCGCCGGTGCGCTTTCCCTGCTACTTCGGCATCGACACCCCCCACCGCAAGGACCTGATCAGCAATATGAACGGGGTAAACGAACTCTGCGCTTCCCTGGGGGCGGACAGCCTGGCCTTTATCAGCGTGGAGGGGCTGCTGGAATCCATAGACCCGGATTGGGGCGGAAAAGACAAGGCCGGTTACTGCCTGGGCTGTTTTACCGGGGAATACCCCATCCCCGTTTCAGGGGAACGGTAAGGATCGCGGAGATGGACTATCGGGAAGCGGGAGTTAACATAGAAGAAGGTTACCGGGCGGTGAGTAAATACCGGGAACTGGCCGCGGGTACCATGGGGGGCCTGGCGGGATCGGTGTTGAGCGGGATCGGCGGTTTCGCGGGGATGATGAGCCTGAAGGGGCTGACCGGCGGACCCGGCGGCGCGCCGGTGGAGGAACCTGTCCTGGTGTCGGGTACCGACGGGGTGGGTACCAAGCTGGACATCGCCTTTAGGATGAAAAAGTACGATACCGTGGGTATTGACTGTACGGCGATGTGTGTAAACGACATTCTCTGCCATGGGGCGCGGCCCCTCTTTTTCCTGGACTACCTGGCCTGCGGCAGACTTGACGCCGGTATCGCCGCCGATCTGGTCAGGGGAGTGGCCGCGGGCTGCCGGGAGGTGGGCTGCGTCCTCCTGGGGGGGGAAACCGCGGAAATGCCCGGCTTCTACCGCGAAGGGACCTACGACATCGCCGGTTTCGCCCTGGGAATCGTTGACAAAAAACATGTCGTCGACGGAAGGGCTGTCCGCGAGGGAGACGTCCTGGTGGGCCTTGCCTCCTCGGGGTCCCACTCCAACGGTTTCAGCCTTATCCGCGGGGTAATCCCTGATTTAAATGAAGATTTTGGGGGCATGCCCATAGGAATGGCCCTGCTGGAACCCACCCGGCTTTACGTAAAACCGGTTCTGGGCCTGATGGAGGAGATTTCCATTCACGGCATGGCCCACATTACCGGCGGGGGCTTTTATGAAAACATTCCCCGGATGTTTCCATTGAGGCCGGCCGCCGCCCCGGACCGGCAGGGAGGGCGGGAGTTTGACGCCCTGATCCACGGCGGCGCCTGGGAGATCCCGGCGATTTTTAACCGTATCGCCTTTGGCGCCGCCGACACCGGGGAACGCCGCGGGGCCGCCGCGCTGACCGGGGCGGCGGCGGAGAAGGCGGGGGCGGAACTTTTGCGGCGGGACAGCGCCCTGCGGCGGCGGATGTTTAACACCTTCAACATGGGAATCGGCTTTGTCATCGCCCTGGACAGGGCGGACGTAAGGCGGGCCATTGAGTACCTGGACGGCAGGGGTTTTCCCGCCTGGGAAATCGGGGAAACCGCCGCCGGTTCCGGCGAGGTCCGGTTCGTGTGAACGTCCTTGTCCTGGTTTCCGGCGGGGGTACTAACCTCCAGGCCCTGATTGACGCCGCCGCGGACCCGCCATCACCGTCAGCCCCCAAGGCGGTTCCCGCCGGGCGGGCTCCAGACGGCTGGGCTCCCGTCGGCTCCCGCAGTAAGCCCTACCGCCTGGCCGCCGTTATCTCCGACAGGGCCGGAGCCTTTGCCCTGGAGCGGGCGAAAAAAGCCGGCGTTTCCGCCTTTATCGAAGAGCCGGATCGGAGGCTTCCCCAAGAGGACCGGCGGCGGGAACTTTCGGACCGGATTCTCCAGACCGCCCGGGAAGTGAAGGCGGATTTAATTGTCCTGGCGGGTTTTCTTTCTATCTTGCGGGGAGAAATCCTGGTCCGGTATGAGGGGCGGATCATCAACCTCCACCCCTCCCTGCTGCCCAAATACGGCGGCCCGGGGATGTATGGTTCGCGGGTCCACCGGGCGGTGCTGGCCGCGGGGGAAACCGAGTCGGGCTGCACGGTACATGTGGTGGACGAGGGAACCGACACGGGGCCGGTCCTTATCCAGCGGAAAGTGCCGGTCCTGCCGGGAGACACCCCGGAAACTCTGGCGGAGCGGATCCACAAGGAAGAGCATACCGCCATTGTGGAAGCGGTGGAACATTTTGGAAAAACCCTGGGGGGGAACGTGAAAAAGCGGGCGTTGATCAGCGTATACGACAAAGCGGGAATTGGGGAACTGGCGGCTTTTCTCGCGGAAAGCGGCTGGGAAATTCTTTCCACCGGCGGTACTTTCCGGCATCTGCGGGAAAATCAAATTCCTGTTACCGATGTACCGGCGGTTACGGGGTTTCCCGAATGTCTTGACGGCAGGGTAAAGACCCTGCACCCGGCGGTTCACGCGGGGCTGCTTGCCCGGCGGGACGACGCGGCTCACATGGAAACCCTGGAAAAGCTGGGCCTCTCCACCATAGACCTGGTCTGCGTAAACCTCTATCCCTTTTTCGAGAAGGTCCAGGCGGTCTATTCCGGCGGCGGGTTTTCCATGGAAGAACTGATAGAGTTTATCGACATAGGGGGGCCCGCCATGCTCCGTTCCGCGGCCAAAAACTACCGGGACGTTATCGTCCTTACCGATCCGGCGGATTACGGGGAAATCATGGAGGCCCTTACGGCCGGTTCCGTTTCCCCGGAACTAAAGAAGCGCCTGGCGGGGAAGGTCTTCGCCCTGACCTCCGCTTATGACGCCGCGATTGCCCGCTGCCTGTTAAACATTGATAGCCCCGGCGGGAATACGACGCGGGTCTTCCCCTTCTGGCCCATGTCCCTCAAAATGGGCCGGTCCCTCCGTTATGGGGAAAACAGCCACCAAAACGCGGCGCTGTATTTTTCGGCGGACAGGCCCGGCGCCCTGGAGGGCATGGAACAGCTTAACGGCAAGGAACTGGGTTACAACAATATCCGGGACCTGGACCTGGCGTGGAAAGCCGTCCGCGCGCCCTTCGATCCGCCCCCCATGATGGATCAGGGAACGGAGTTGGCTTCGCTGATTCCGGGAGATGTCCTGGCCGCCGTTCTTGGCGGAACCGCGCCGGAGACGGGCGTTCTCTGCGCCGCCGTCAAACACAACAGTCCCTGCGGGATTGCCCTGGGGGCAAGCCTCCTTGAGGCCTACGAAAAAACCTACGCCTGCGATCCGGTTTCGATTTATGGAGGGATTGTGGCCTCCCCGGTCAAGGTGGACGCTGCGACGGCGGCCAGGCTGGCGGAGCTTTTTTTGGAGGTCCTGGCGGCGCCGGACTTCGAGGACGAGGCCCTGGAAATCTTACGGAAGAAAAAGAACCTGAGGGTAACGCGAATCCGCCGCGCGCCCCGGGACGGAAGGGAATGTACCGCCGTGGACGGGGGTCTTTTGACGCAGGATACGGACCGCCGGCTTCTTGAAAAGTGGGAGGTGGTTACCAAAACCGCGCCGGACAGCGCCGACATCGCGGACATGATCTTTGGCCTGAGGGCGGTGAGCTTTGTAAAGAGCAACGCTATTGTGGTGGTGAAGGATCGCGCCGCCCTGGGAATTGGGGGGGGGCAGACCAGCCGGATCTGGGCGGCGGAACAGGCCCTGAGCCGGGCGGCGGCGGCGGTAACGGCGGCGGCGAAAAATCCCGCCCTGGCGGGAAAGCCCATCGCCGACGGCAGGCCCGCCCGGGTGCTGGCGTCGGACGCGTTTTTTCCCTTCAACGATGTGGTGGAAGCGGCGGCGGCGGCGGGGATTCGGGCAATCATCCAGCCCGGCGGTTCTATCCGGGACGGGGAGTCGGTGGAGGCCTGCGACAAACACGGAATCGCCATGATCTTTACCGGGACCCGGCACTTTAAGCACTAAGCGCATCGAGGAGTCCCGGCAGCCAGATCCACCCGGAGGACACACCGGTGACTTGGGAAAAGGGGCGCCCGTCTATCGTAGACTGTGTTTGTGCGCCTGCTCCTGGGTTCTTCATTTCGGTTACTTTTTCGATGGCTCACCGCGGGGACTTGACAAACTAAAGGGAAAAGTATAACATTTTTACGCTATCTCGTCCACGCAATATGACACTGAAGCTTTCCGGCTTCTTTGGAGAGTGAGCAATTAAACGCCTGGCGTTTAATATATATTTCAGGAGAAAATTTAAGGAGAAAAACATGAAAACTCTGAAAAAAATGGCGGCCGGCGCGCTGTGTGTTTGTCTAACATTCGCGGTCCTGGGTTGTTCAGGCGGTCAGAAACCCGGCAAAGAAGACGGCGTGAACGCCTGGGTTTTCAAGAGTTCGGGCATCATTTTTGGCGATCTGTTGTATCAGGGCTTCAAGGAAGTTATGGATTCCAAGGGCGAAAAATCCACCTATCAGGCGCCCGCTGAACCCACCGTTACCGCCCAGGTGCAGATACTTGACGAGCTTATAACCCAGGGCGTGAAGTCGATTAGTATCTCCACAAACGGAGATCAGGGGTATGACCGGATCATGCAAAAAGCAAAAGACGCGGGCGTTCCGCTTTTTTCGGCGGACTCGGCGCTTTCGCCGGACCTGCGTGTAACGCATATCAACCCGACCAGCCAGACCGGTATCGGCACGGCGCTTATTCAGGCCGCGGTTCTGATTAACCTGCGCATCCCCTATCCCGCGGACAAGGACCTGGCGAAAGCGGTAAACGCGGCTTTGGCTTCCTACAACGGTCCTGAAATGAAATTCGGCGTCCTGTCCGCCAGCGTCGATACCCCCGTGCAGAACGGCTGGATCGTAAAAATGCATGAGGAACTGCAAAAAGATATTTACAAGGGCAAGGTAAATCCCGAACTTGACGTAAAATACGGCAACGATGTATTGACGGAAAGCACCACCCAGGCTAACGCCTTTATTTCGGAGAACAAGGTTTCCGTGATCATTTCCCCCACGACTATCGGTATGGCCGCCGCCGGACAGGCCCTTTCCGCCGCTCCGAACAGCGGCATTAAACTAACCGGCCTTGGCCTTCCCAGTGAGATGCAGTCGTTTATGCCGCTGTCCCCAAATGATGATGAATTCAGCAAAGTCTGTCCCTATATGATGCTGTGGGATGTTATCGACATGGGCCGGGTTCTTGCTGGCGCCGCTTATGCCGCGACCCAGGGTACCTTTGATGGAAAGCCCGGTTCCAGTTTCCAGCTTGACGCTTACAGCAGCTATCCGGCCAGGACTTACAAAGCGGAAAACGACCCGGACGGAAAACCGGGAACGGTCGTCATTGTGGGCGATCCCTATGTGTTCTACAAGGACAACATGGCGGACTGGATCAACGTTTTGTAATCCGCTTTAACAAGGCGGATATTGCAGGACATCAACGGCTTCCCGCGAAACCCGGCCGGGTTTTACGAGAAGCTAAAAACAGGTTTTTAGGGTGGGCGATTTCATTCTTGAGCTTAAAGACATTATAAAAACCTTTGAGGGAGTAACCGCGCTCAAGGGGGCGCGGTTCCAGCTTCGCCGGGGGGAAGTCCACGCCCTGATGGGCGAAAACGGCGCGGGAAAATCAACCTTAATCAAAATCATCACCGGCATTCATCAGCCGGACAGCGGAACGATCCTGCTTGATGGTACGGCGGTAACGCTGCACGGGCCGCTGGATTCACAGCGTTTGGGCATAGCCGCTATTTACCAGCACGTAACTTCATTCCCCGATCTTTCCGTTACCGAAAATATTTTCATGGAAAATGAGTTGCTGCTGAAGACCCGTTTTTACAACTGGAGGGAAATGAGCGCGCGCGCCAGGGAACTGCTTCATTCCCTGGGAAGCGCTGTCGATCCTTCGGTTACCATGAGAACTCTGAGCGTTGCCCAGCAGCAGCTTGTTGAAATCGCCAAGGCCCTTTCCCGGGACGCCCGTATTCTTATAATGGATGAACCAACGGCGTCCTTGACAAAACATGAATGTGAAGAATTGTATACGCTTGTGGAGAATCTCCGGGGCAAGGGCGTATCTATTATATTTATTTCCCACAGATTTGAAGACATGTACCGTCTTGCGGATCGGGTAACCGTGTTTCGTGACGCCGGCTATATTGGTACATGGGATGTGAATCAAATCTCGAACGCGGACCTTGTCAAGGCAATGGTCGGGCGTTCGCTGGATCAGATGTATCCTTCCAAATCGGCGCGGATAGGCGAAACGGTTTTGAAAATAGAAAATCTTTCAAAACAGGGCTACTTCAAAGACATATCGTTTGACGTCAGAAAGGGAGAAATCGTCGCTCTTACCGGTCTTGTTGGAGCGGGCCGGACGGAAGTCTGCCAAACCCTGTTCGGTATCATGAAGCCGGATGGCGGCCGGATCTTTCTGGAAGGCAAAGAAGCGCGCCCCGCCAGTCCGACGCGGGCTTTGCGGCTCGGCATCGGCCTTCTGCCCGAAGACAGGCAGCTCCAGGGACTTGTCATGGAACTGCCGATTTTTCAGAATGTTACGGCGGCCAGGCTGAAAAAATATGTCAACCGGTTTTTTATGGATGTTCACGCAGAAATGGATACGGCGGTTGGCCTCTGCGGACGCCTTGCGCTCAAGGCAAAAAATATCAAGCAGGCGCCGTCATCTCTTTCCGGCGGCAATCAGCAGAAGGTCGTTGCCGCCAAATTGCTGGACTGCGATTTGAAGGTATTGATCCTTGATGAGCCGACCAAGGGTGTTGATGTCGGCGCGAAATATTCAATTTACGAAATTATTAATGAACTGGCAAAGACCGGGTACGCGATCATCATCGTTTCTTCCGAGATGCCGGAGGTTCTGGGTATGGCCGACAGAATTGTCGTCATGAAGTCCGGGCGTGTTACAGCGCTTTTTAACGCGGGAGAGGCTACCCAGGAAAAGATTTTTGAAGCTTCTGTTTTTCAGAGCGGAAGCGCCGGAGCGGAGCGTGCAAAAAATGGATGACAAAAATATTCGCGCCGGCCGCGTACCGGAAAGTCTCCTGAAAAAAATAACATCGTACCGGGAATTCGGCCTTTTGCTGGCGTTTGCGGCAATTCTTGTTATCGCGGCCTTTGCCACGCCCAAGATGTTTCAGCCCGAAGCGCTTCATCAGATGCTGCGCAATTACGCGGTTTTCGGAATACTTGCGATAGGTATGCTTGGCGTCATGCTGACCGGCGGCATTGATCTTTCCGTCGGTTCTACGCTTGCCTTGTCCGGCCTTGTGTCTACCCAATTAATGATCGCGGGAACTCCGGTGCTGTTTTGTATATTGGGCGCGGCAGGCGCGGGGCTGCTGTGCGGCCTGTTAAACGGCCTGCTTGTAGGCAAGCTGAACATGCTCCCGCTTATCGCAACGCTTGCGACAATGTACATTATCAGGGGCGTAGCCTATATACTGTGTCATGGCAAATGGATGATGCCCAACATTTACACGCATAATTACACGATTGTCGCCCTGGGCCAGCCCCTTGTTCTGTACAATATTCTTGTTATTTACATTGTTGTCTTGATTGCCGCGTCCATTTTCTTTTCCCAAATACGCCTTGGCAGACGCATCTACGCTGTGGGAAGCAGTCCGGATTCAGCTCTTGTCGCCGGCATTGATGTGGGAACAATCCGGCTCGCGGCCTATCTTATCATGGGTACGCTCGTGGGGTTGGGCGGATTTCTGTATACCTCGAATTATGCCGTATGGGAGCCGCAGACCGGATCAGGATTTGAAATGGAAGTTATCGCGATCTGCGTACTTGGCGGAACCAGTATCTCTGGCGGTACCGGGAAAACCGGCGGCGTCTTTATCGCCACGCTTTTGATGAGCGTAGTTTCATATTTTCTGAGCATGCTTCCAGGCATGAGCGTCTGGAAGATGGGACTTCAGGGCGCGCTGATTATCGTGGCGGTCGCCGTCAATATTCTGACAGCGAAGCTTTCGGTGGCAACAGCCCTGAAAGCGAGGATACTATGAAAATAAAAACGGAGTTCCGGCCTGGAAAATTTCTGGGAAGCTGGGAAATGATACTGGTCTATATTCTGCTCATTATCAATATTGTCCTTATGGCGCTTAAAGGCAATGTGTACTTTATGCCTGGAACTATTCAGGCCATCATTCAGTCTTCCCTGGACCTTTCTTTCATGGTACTGGGGATGGTCTTTATACTCCTCCTGGGCGGCATTGACGTGTCGGTCGCCTCAATTATGATCATGAGCGCCATGACCATCGGCCTGGTCTTCAAGGCAAGCTCCAATTCCTTTCTGGCCATTCTCTGCGGACTTGCGG
>JAIRPD010000116.1 GCA_031257195.1 Treponema sp.
CGCTCCAGGCTTACATAGCAGGGAACCCCCGCCCGGCGGCAGCGCTCCGCCACCGCCCGAAGCATTCCCTCCGGCCCGCAGGCGCAGACGGCCCCGTAGTCCGCGGGGTCCAGAAAATCCGGTATCCGGCCCCGCCGGACAAGCCCCGCCTTGCCGGGCGGCCCGCCGTCTTCCGCCCCGCCGGAACCTGCCCCGCCGTTCCCCGGCGGTTCTTCCACGGCGATGATCACCTTCCTCGCGCCGGTTTCCACCGTTCCCAGGAAGGCCCGCCGTTCCCCGCGGTTTTTAAAATCCCTCCTGAATCCCCCGTAAAAGTCAAAGTACCCCTCCCGCTGGACGGGCAGGGAGAGCAGGGGAGCCGCGCCTATGCCCCCCCCCACCAGGGCCGCGGGCTTTTCTTCCCCCCCGGCGATACTGGCCGGTCCGGCTTTGCCGGGCGGTCTGGGTTTGCTGGGTGGTCCAGCTTTACTGGACGGCTCCCCCGCCGTTTCCCGGGGAGGGTTCCCGCCCGGGGGGGGCAAAAAATCCTCCCAGCGGTTCCCCAGGGGGCCGCTTAGTTCCGCCTCCTCCCCCGCCGCCATGCCCGCCAGTTCTTCCGTACCCCGCCCCCGGCGGAGGATAAAAAAACTCAGCCGCCCGGCGGAAGGAGGTCCCCCGGCGGAATCCTCCCCCCCGGGGGACCTGGGCTTCCACAACGCGGCGCTGATGGGCCGGGGAAGGAAAACCCCGCTCCGCCCTGGCTTGATCATAAAAAATTGACCCGCCCCTGGGGCGGGGCCGGGCCAGTCAAAGTCCAGGCGGACGATTTCCCCCGTTACCGGGTAAACGGCGGCGGCCCTGACGGTGTGGTGTTCTTTGGGGCCTGGGGAACCGGACATGGCCTTAGTTTAACCTATTGGCCGCCCTTTGTAAAACCGGCCGGGCCCCTCTCGCCCGCGGGGAAGCGCCTCCGGCCCCCGGCGGGGTCGCGGCCCGGTATGGGGGGGGCTTCAAGCCCCTGTACGGTCGTGGGTCCCGTGGAGATCTGGTGGAAAGACCGCCGGGTCAATCACGGCACCCCGGTCTTGCCCCATGCCGGCGGGGTCCTGCTGGGCGCGATTCCCCTTGCGGGGCTCGACCTTATGGCAGACCCCCGCGGAGGCCGCGGCGTTAAGCGCGGTTCTACGCCGCCTGATACGCGGACTACAGCCCCGCCCCGCGGCTCCCCGCTGTTTTGGCCGCCGCGGCCCGAATGCTGTCCCCCATGGCGATCACCGCTTCCCGGGCCGCCTCCCCGGCGAAGGCGTTGTCCGCCTCTTCCCCGGCCTCCCCGGCCTTTGCCGTCCAGGCCCTCAGGATGGACCGGGAGGCGTTTACCACCCCCCCGTTCCCTTCTTTAAGGAGGAGGGCCGCGTCTTCCGCTCCCCCTCCCTGGGCGCCATAGCCGGGGATCAGGAAAAAGAGGCCGCCGTAGCGCTCCCGAATCGCCCTGGCCTCTTCCCGCCCGGTACAGCCAATCACGGCCCCCAGGGCCCCGTAGCCGTGGCGGCCCATTCTGGAGGCGGCCAGTTCCGCCAGTTTATCCCCCACGGCGTGGTAAAGGCGGCGCGCCTGGCTGGGGCCGTCCGGTCCACCGCCGGTATCCGCCCGGTCCTCCCTCAGTTCCAGGTACTCAAAGTCCCGCGCCCCGGGGTTGCTGGTCCGGACCAGCGCGAAAGCCCCCTTGCCTTTGGTATCCGCCCAGGAAAGCCAGGGCTCCAGGGAATCCATTCCCATATAGGGGGAGAGGGTTACAAAGTCCGCCTCAAAATCCCCCTCAAAGTGAGCTTTGGCGTACCGCCGCGCCGTGTCGGCGATGTCCCCCCGCTTGATGTCGGCGATAACCAGACAGCCCCGGCTCCTGATAAAGGCCAGGGTTTTCGCGTAGGCCTCGAGCCCCGCCCCGCCCAGGGCCTCATAGTAGGCGATCTGTACTTTAAAGCACGCCGTCCTGTCCGCCGCGGCGTCCACGATGGCCCGGTTAAAGGACAAAACCGCTTCCGCGTCGGAGGCCGCCCGGCGGCGCTCGGCGGGGGGTATGTAGGCCGGGTCCGTGTCAAGGCCCGCGCAAACCGGTCCCCGCGCCGCCACCGCCTCGTAAAGCCTGTCCATGTTATACATATCTAACCTATTGTGGGTAAAATCATCCAAAAATGACAACTATACAAACGTAGGGATTCACTTTTTTTGGGGAAAACGTTTTATTAAAAAACAGTAGCAAAAACGCTGGGAATTCGCGTAAAAACAGGGTAAAAACGATAAACCGGCTTGAAAAAAAATAAACTAAGTGGTATATTGAAAGTGAGCTGTCTAAACGCCTTTTATGGTGTCACGACGAAAAGTTAATAATAATGCCTTCAGGAGGTTATTATGAGAAAACCACTTCGTTTTCTGGCGCTTACGCTGGCCGTTACGGCCCTGGGCGCCTGTTTAAACCCCATCGGGTTTAATCCAAAACTCGAGCTGGATATTAACGCCAAGATCGAGGGGGATATTTCGGTTATCTCCCCGGACGCCACGCTGGTTATTCAGAATCATACTACCACCACGGACATCACCCTGGTGGAGATCCGGGACCCGGATCTTTTAAGCCTGGTGGGCCGGGTGGAGAACAAGCCCAAGGCGGGTTTTGAAAAGCTCTTTAACCTGCGTCCCCGAACCACGGTGGACTACCAGATTAAAATCAAATTTAACTCCGTTAATCCTCCGGTGAACGACGCCTTTAAAGCGGCGCGTCCCACCTGGCAGTGGGAAGGGGAGCTGACGGGGGAGATTTCCCTGCCGAAAAAGGGCCTGTACTATCTTCACTTTGGCCGGGATAAAAACGGCCAACTGTTCTTTAGCCTGAACAGCAACGAGTATAACGACAACCGGGACGGAACCGATCATCAGGATACCAGAACCGATCCTGACCTGGATCAGGAGGGAAGTACCGAGGGCGGACTGGATCAGGTGACCATGAAACAGTACGGCCTCCTGGTCGTTAAGAACCTGAGTACCGTGCCCATTGATCTGATCCGCTTCGCCCATTACGCGGATCCCGGACAGATTAACAATCTGGAAGACTCCCAAAAGCTCTACTCCATGTCCCCGGGTCCCAACGCCAAGACCCAGCGCTCTATCCTGCTGGGCCCCAACGACTGGCACATGTGGTCTTCCTTTACGGTGGAGGGAAGGACGTACAACTTTCCCGTTCTGCCCGATACCAGGGTAGCCACGGTAACGGTGGGCAAGGTGTCTTACGTGTACTTCTACAAAACCAAAACCGGATACGGGATAACCACCCAGTGGCCGCCTTTTCCCAACGACGCCGCGGATGATAACACCAATCCCAACGATATCCTTAACCCCAACGATGGTATCTTAAGGATCATCAACGACTCCAGGAAGTTTATCGAGGAAATCAAATGGGACGGGGTGGAGATTCCCCTTCCGTCTCCCATACCTCCCGGACGGAACGCGGGTTCCGTTATTCTTTCCGCGGGCACCAAAAGCCTCGCCTTTAGGGTAACCGGCAGCCCGGATTTTGGCAGGGAGTTTTCCTACACCGTTTACGCCCAAAAGATCAACGAGATCATCTATACCGATGATTTCGAGACCGACGCCCCGCCGGTGGGAGGGGGCCTTATCAGGATCTTTAACAACGCGACCGACAGTTACACCACGGTTCAGACGATCAAGATAACAAACCTGAACGACGCGAGCGCGCAGCGGACGCTGAGTTTCGGTGACTTTGATCCTCCGGGGATCATTGGGCCGAACGGGGGCTTTGGCAAGGTTAAGCTGACCAACTCCACCGAACTGCCCATTACGCGGAACGCCCAGTACAACATCGATGTTATCGTCTCCACCACGGAGGGGAGTTTCGTCATCAGGCAGATCGATCAGCTTTACAACAGAACGGTCATCTTCACGATAGACGATCAGAAGATCGAGACCAACAAGCAGAACGCCTATGGTTACGTGGATATGGCGAACAACAGTGACGCGGATATTGTGGGCATTGACATCTACGATCCGGTTAAGCAGGTTACCCTGGGGGTTTCCAGTTACCAGTTCGTGAAGGGCCAGCCCGTCGCCAAGGGGGAGAAGGACAGGTTCACCGTCTACAACACCGCGGCCTTTGAACTTGCCAGTGGAAGGAACTACGAATTTTGGGCGATAGTCCAGCGGGGCGGCGGTCAGCGGGCGATTAAGAAAGTGGCCTCCCATGTTTTGTACCGGACCACGGTCTACATTGTTTTGGACCAGGCCGATATTGACAGCCTTCAGCCGCCTTTGCCGCCGAAGAACGATGTTTATACGCCGGTTACCGCCACCACGCTGGCTTCCAGCGTAACCGCCACGGTAAACCAGGAGATCAGCCTTACGCCGACTAACTTTGTTCCCGCCACCGCCACCGCCGTGACCAAAAACTGGCCGGTCAGCTGGGTGGTGCAGAGCAACACCGCCTCGTACGACATAGGCTATTTCGGCGGCGCTAATGTCCATGTGATTAGGCCGACCTCGACCGGTACTATCACGGTCAAGGCATCCATCGCGGGGGGCGTTACGGGAACGGCCACCACGCCGGGGACCACCTATGAAAGCGGTATTATCACCATTACCGTAAATTCGTCTCAATCCAGCTTTACCCCGGTGAGTAACATCAGCGGCATTCCTTCCAGGGTCTTTGTGGGGGTAAATACCGACGCGGCGGCTTCCATTTACCCGTCCAACGCCGGTCCCAACGGCAGTCCATTCAACGGGGCGAGCGTCAACTGGTCGGTGATGAACAACAACGCCGGCGCCGCCATTGTTCGTAGCAACCCGCTCCAGATTCGGACGGGCGCGCCCGGCTCCTTTACCCTAAAGGCGGTTATACCCGGTGGAAAAGGTTCTTTGGGCGACTACGAGCAGACCTGGACCATCCAGTCCGAGCTCAGCTTTGCCCCGGCCAATCCTTCCTTTGTGGGGATCAGGATCAAGTATAACGGCATGCCCGTCAGGTCAACCGAGTGGCGCGGGAATCACCGAAGCCGCTACTTCGAGGTGGTGATGAGGCCGGCTACCGTTTACAACGGAAAGGCCATCGATGACAAGGGTTCCACCTACCGGGACGGAAGTCTGCGAACCGGTAAGGCCGCGGTGGAGTGGGCGTACAGTTCCTATCCGTACGCGAATAGGAACGAGTCCCTCTGGGCGGGGAACTGCCAGTTCTCGATCAGGATGCCCCGTATAGCCACCAGGCAGACCGGGACCGATTCCCTGACCAATAACAACGCCTATAACCAGGTTTGGGCGGTTAACTCTTGGATGACGCCCTGGAGGATAGGGAACATTACCCAGCCCGACGGGAGGACCCATGACGGTTTCTTCGAACCCGGTGACGGCTTCCTCGCTCAGCCCATGGCTCAGCCCGGCGATCCGCCGCTGGAGTTCTGGCTGCCGGTTAAGCATCCGAACGATACCACGAACCGGAAGAGTACGGTGTACTGGATTAGGGCGGGGACCGACCAGAACCAGGACGGATGGGGCCGCACGTGGCAGGCCTGGTCTATTCTGCAGTGGTTCGCCATCGACATCGACGCCGTTCAGGACAAGATTGGACGGGACGGCTTCATTGAGGTGGGGCTTAGGTGTTACGCCAGCGGTAACGGCGATCAGGAGATGTACTTCATCGCCAAATAAAAGGGCCTAAAAGGCCGGTGGTTTCGCGCCGCCGGCCGGGCCTCGGTTGGTTCGCGGGGTCAAGCGCCCGGAAGGACGCTTGACCCCGCGATTTTTTTATACTATAGTAAAAAAAGGAGGAAGCTATGGCTTTTGAATGGTTTAAAAATAAGTCCTATCTGGCGCAAATCGTTTTGATTATTATCCTGATCTACGCGGTAAGTTCCATCGTTGTCCTTGGTCTTGCCCTGGGTCTTTTTTCCTTTTTGCCCTATTACACTCGTCTTGATCCCTTTGTCTGCGTATTCTACGCGATTTTTTCCTTTGTTGTAACGGCCGGTGTCAGCGCTTTTCATTTAAGCACCATGATCCGCAGAAGAAAGCGCCGGAGCGACCGGGAGGAAGATGAAAAGAAGGCCGCGGCCGGCGCGAAAAATCCCGCGTAGGACATTAAAGCCGGGGAAGGGTTTCCCCCGGAAAACGCGGTTTTACGGCGGGGCCGTCCCAAAGACGGGGCGGCCGCTTTTGATGGTCAGTACTATTTTACCCCTGAGGGTTTTTCCTCTAAACGGTGAATTTTTCCCCCGGGATTTAAAGGCCGCCGGATCGACGGTCCAGACCGCGGAGAGGTCGGCGGCGCAGAGATCCGCCTTATAGCCCGGCGCGATAAATCCCCGGGGCGGCGCGCCGTCTGGGTCCGCGTCCGGGACGGTGAGTCCCAGTATCCGGGCCGGGCCGGCGCTCATCAGGGAAGAAAGCCTGGAAAGGCTGATCCTCCCCCCCGGCGTTTCCGGTTCCGGCGCGGCCAGCGCGGTGTAGCAGACCGCGAAGGCTGTTTCCAGTCCGCTAAAACCCGGCGCGCCCCGTTCTTTGTCCGTTTCGCCGTGGGGAGCGTGGTCCGTGGCGATAGCGTCCACCGTTCCCCCGGCGACGGCCTCGATAAGCGCCCGGCGGTCCGCTTCTCTCCGCAGCGGGGGATTTACCCGGCCGTGGCTTTTGGGGCCCAAGGCGGCGGCGTCAGCCTCCGTTAGGCTGATATGATGGGGGGTAACCTCGCAGGTAATTCGCCCGCCCGCCTTTTTCGCCCCCCGGATGAGGTCCATGGCTCCCGCGGTGGAAACATGGGCAATGTGAACCGGCGCTCCCGCCCGCCGGGCCAGCGCGAGGGCCCTGGCGGTGGCGGCGTCCTCCCCCCCCAGGTCGCAGTGGCAGGATACGGGGATCCCCGCCCGCCGGGCCGCGGCAAGGGCCGCGAGGAACAGCTCCTCGTTCGGCAGATCCTTTCCATCTTCGGAGATCAGGCGGCAGCCGCCCGCGGCGTTCGCGCCGCTCCCCGGAGCGGGCTCGCCGCCGTTCGGGGCGAGGCGGGTGATCTCCGAAAGCTCCCGGCCTTCCATCCCCCTGGTAAGGGAAAGGGCCGGGTAGAGGTCGATAAGGCCCAACGCCCCGGCCCGCCGCCGCAGGGCCTCGGCCTGTTCCAGGCGGTCGGTTACCGGCCGGGTGTTGGCCATGCATACCGCCGCGCCGTAACCTCCCGCCGCCGCGGCCAGGCAGCCGGATTCTATTGTTTCCGCGGGTCCCGGCGGTTCCGCGGAAAACGCCGCCTCCCGGAAATGGGCGTGGAGGTCCACAAAGGACGGCATCAGGACCAGGCCGCCCCTGGAGCCAAAGTTTTCGCCCTCAATCACCGCAGCGGCCCGGGCGGCGGCGGTCCGGACGGCGGGGGAATCGTCCCCACCGGGAATAAGTTCACGGATCCGCCCGTTCTCCACCACCACGGAACCAAAGGTGTCCGTCCTTTCGTCTACCACGCGGAAATTTTTGAGGACCAGGGACATTACCGGAAATCCCCCGCGTCCCGAAGCTCATCGCAGTACTCACAGCGGTAGGTTCCCGTTTCCGGGTTTTCCAGGTGAAAAACATGGGGGGCGTAGGTTTCCGTGGAGGTAACGCACCGGGGATTTTTGCAGATAAGGACGTTTTCCACCCGGGTGGGGAGGGAAAGCTTGATCTTCCTGGTGATCGTCCCATTTTCTATGATGTTTACCGTGATGTTGGGATCGATGAGCCCCAGGATGTTAAAGTTGATTTCAATGGTGTTGTCAATTTTGATAATGTCCTTCCGGCCCATCCGTTCCGAGCTGGCGTTGACCACAAAGGCCACGTTGTGGGGAGATTTACCCAGTCCCAGCCAGTTGAAGATCCGTATCCCCTGACCGGCCTTGATATGATCGATTACTATACCGTTTTTTATCCGCGCTATATTAAGCATCGCCGGCCCCCAGGATCGAGGCGATCAGGGCCATGCGGACGTACATGCCGTACTTTGCCTGTTTAAAGTACGCCGCCCGGCTGTCGCCGTCCACCTCCACGGCGATTTCGTTTACCCTAGGCAGGGGATGGAGGACGATCATGTCCGCTTTGGCGGCCTTTAGCTTTTCCGCCGTTAGGATGTAACTGTCTTTTAGGCGGATATAGTCCTCCTCGTTAAAGAATCGTTCCCGCTGAACCCGGGTCATGTAGAGTACGTCCAGATCGCCCATCACCTCCTCCAGTTTCCCCGTTTCGGCGTAATCGATCCCGTTCTTTTTCAGCACCCCCCCGGTAATGTACTCCGGCGCGGTCAGCTCCCGGGGGGAAACAAAGATCATCCGTACCCCAGGATAGCGGGCCAGGGCCTTGGCCAGGGAATGAACGGTACGGCCAAAGCGCAGGTCCCCGCAAAAACCCACGGTAAGCCCCTTTACCGTTTCCGCGGTGGAAGCCCCCCCCTTTCCCCGGAGCCGTTTGATCGTTAGGAGGTCCGTTAAGGTTTGGGTAGGGTGGTGGTGTCCCCCGTCCCCGGCGTTGATTACCGGCGCCTCCGAGTACCGGGAGGCCAGAAGAGCCGCTCCCTCCTTGGGGTTTCGCATAACGATCAGATCGGCGTAGCAGGCCACGGTCTTGATCGTGTCCGCCAGGCTTTCCCCCTTGGCGGCGGAACTGGAGCCGGGCTCGGCGAAACCCAGGCAGCTCCCCCCCAGGCGGAGCATCGCCGCCTCAAAGGAAAGCCTGGTCCTGGTGCTGGGCTCGAAAAACAAGGAGGCCAGCACCCGCCCCCGGCAGGATTCCCTCAGGTAATCATCCCGGGTCTCGATTTGTTCCGCCCGCTGAAAAAGCTGTTCCAGCTCCTCCACGCTAAAGTTAAGGGGCTCTATGAGCGACCGCCCTTTCAGCATAAACCCTCCCGCTTGTTATTCGCCTGTTCACCGCGGGGGTTACTACCCCGCCTCAATCGCCGCCGCCAGGGCCCTTTCCAGGATTTCCGCCGGCGGTTCCCGGATATGCCCCAGCCGCCGCATATCCTCCGTCAAGGTCCGGACGGCGGCGATATCCGCCCCGGCTTGCCGGTAGGCCTCCTCCCAGGAAAGGTTGATCCTGGCCGCGCCTTCCCGTACCGCCTGTTGGGCCGTGTCGGCGGCTTCCACGGCGAACAGTTCCGTTTCTTCCATTGTGGCGATGATGTTGTCCGGGCCGATTCCCCGCTTTTCGGAGAAGTCCGCGATGGAATGGGCGCAGCGGATCGTCATGCCGTCGCTTATCTTTTTCGCCCTGACCAGGAGCGCCCCCTTCAAAATACCCGGAAAGCAGATGGAATTGTTCACCTGGTTGGGAAAATCCCCCCGGCCGGTGGCCACGATAAAAGCCCCTTCCTCTTTCGCGGCGTAGGGCCAAATCTCCGGCACGGGGTTGGCGCAGGCGAAGACAATGGCCTTCTCCGCCATGGAACGGACCCATTCCCGCTTAACCGTGCCCGGGCCGGGGGTGGACAGGGCGATTAGGACGTCCGCCCCCTTTATGGCCTCTTCTATGGACGAAACCCGGCGGGGATTGGTTCTTTCACAGAGTTCCCATTTCCGGTAGTTCCGGCGATCTCTTTTAATGTCCTCCCGGCCGGCGTGGAGACCCCCCCTGGTGTCAAAGAGGATCATCCTGGCCGGGTCCCCCCCATCGGCGAGGATCAGCCGGGCTATGGTGGTGTTAGACGCCCCGGCCCCTAAAAGGACGATCTTCGCGCCGGCCAGGCTTTTTCCCGCCAGCTTGAGGGCGTTGAGGAGCCCCGCCAGGGTAACGCAGGCCGTGCCTTGGGCGTCGTCGTGCCATACGGGAATGTCGCAGGTTTCCCGCAGTTCGTCCAGCACCCTGTAGCAGTTGGGCTGGCTTATGTCTTCCAGGTTTACCGCCCCAAAGCTGTGCTGGGCCATCTTTACAAAGTCAATGATCCTTTGGGGATCGTTTTCGCCCCCCGGCCCCCGGGAATCCACGCAAAGGGCCACCGCGTCCACCCCCCCCAGGTACTTCATGATCAGCGCCTTCCCTTCCATAACCCCCAGCCCCCCGGCGGGGCCGCAGTCCCCGTCTCCCAGGACTCGGGTGGAATCGGAAACCACCGCCACCAGATTCCCCCGGTTGGAAAGGGCGAAGGACGCGCCGCTGTCTTCCCGGATGGCGGTGGAGACCCTGGAGACCCCCGGGGTGTACCAGACATTGAACCAGTTCAGGCCGTAAAGGCCGCATTTGGGAAGGGTCTGGATCTTGCCGCCGTAAAAACGGTGCGCCTCCACGGCCAGGTTTTTAAAAAACAGGGTTTTGGCCCGGGCCTTTTGTTCCTCGGTAAAACCGGGAGGAAAAAGCCGTTCCAGATTTTGCAGGTTTTGGTCAATGATCATCGCGTTCCTCAGGTACTATAGCGTCAAAGTATTGATTTGTAAAGGGAAGGGGGTTACAATGGGGATATGAATCGCCCTTTTCCCCTTATCCTTCCCCTCCTGGCCGTTTTGATTCTTCCCGGTTTTGCCCAGGGCTCCGCGGGGCTTTCCATCATCGTGGAGGAAAATAACGGAAGCGTTACCATTATTCGCTGCAAGGGCTTTGTCAAGGAAGTGGCAATCCCCGCGGAGATCAACGGTATGCCGGTAACGGCCATTGGGGACTACGCCTTTGCCAAAAAGGACCTGACCAGCGTAACCATCCCGGACAGCGTTACCGCGATAGGGAAGGGGGCCTTCGCGGAAAATCAGCTTACGGAAGTGGTCATTGGGGATAATGTTACCTCCCTGGGGCGGGGGGCCTTCGCGGGAAACCGGCTTGCCAAAGTTACCATAGGAAAGGGGCTCGCCGTTATTCCCCGGGGCTGTTTCCAGGTAAATTTCCTTACCGCGGTGGAGATCCCCGCCACGGTTACCGCCATAGAGGACTACGCCTTTTTCAGCAACCGCCTGGCCGCCATAGACATCCCCGCCGCGGTTTCCGCCATAGGGGAGGGGGCCTTCGCGGGGAACCGGATCACCTCCCTTACGATAGGGGACGGGGTGGCGAAAATAGGGGATGGGGCTTTTTACAATAATGAGCTTAACCGGATCACCATTCCCGGGGGAGTTCAGGAAGTGGGCCGCCGGGCCTTTAACAATAAGCCCAAGGGCAGCGCCTTCGCCTCCCGGGTAAACTACTACGACACCCGCGAAAACCTGCTTTTTTCCACCGACGCCAGTTTTGACACCTACTACAATTCCCAGGGGAAAAAAAGCGGGACCTACAGCTATGCCGGCGGGGCCTGGAGCCTGAGCGGGTAGGAGTTTCCATGATAGTGATGAAATTCGGGGGGAGTTCCCTCGCCGGGGCGGAACGGATCCGGAATGTGGGGGGAATCGTCAAAGCCGTCCTTAAGCGAAAACCCGTACTGGTTCTTTCCGCCCTGGGGGATACCACGGATCATCTTTTGGAGGCCGCGGGGGCGGCCTTAAAGAAAGGCTTTGTGTCTATTGAAAAGATCGAGGAGTTCCACCTGAAGGCTATCGCCGATCTGGACCTGGGGGCGGGGCTTCAGAAGGAAGTCAAGGCCCTCTTTTGGGAACTGGGGAGCCTGCTTACGGGTATATCCCTTACCAGGGAGTTGACGGGCCGGACCAGGGATTGTCTTGTGTCCTTTGGGGAGCGGATGTCGACGCGGATCGCCGCCGCGTATCTTCGCTCCATCAAGATCAAGGCCCAGGCCGTGGACGCCTGGGACGCGGGGTTCCTGTCCGATTCCGCCTACGGCCAGGCGGAACTCCGCGGCGAAACCTGGATCCGTGTTTCCGCCTTTGTCCGTACCCTTATCGCTGAAGGGACCCTGCCGGTGATCACGGGCTTTATCGCCAAGGACGAGAACGGCAATATCACCACCCTGGGCCGGGGGGGATCGGACCTGTCCGCCACGGTGATCGCCGCGGCCTGCAAGGCCGAGGAAGTCCAGATATGGAAAGATGTGGACGGGATTCTGACCGCGGACCCCCGGCTGGTGAGCGACGCCCGGCCGGTGGACAGGGTTACCTATGACGAGGCGGCGGAGCTGGCCTACTTTGGGGCCCAGGTACTGCACCCCCGGGCCATGCAGCCCTGCATGAAGACCGGTACCCCCGTGCTGGTTAAAAATTCCTACAACCCCGCCGCCCCCGGCACCCGGATCGAGGCGGAGCCGGACAAAAATTCCCCGCGGATCCGGGCGGTGACCAGCAAGAAAAACGTTACCCTGGTGGATATTGTTTCCACCCGTATGCTCGGTCAGCCGGGTTTTCTGGCCCAGGTTTTTTCCGAATTCGCCAAGAACGGCGTTTCCATAGACATGATCGCCACCAGTGAGGTCTCCGTATCCCTGACCCTGGACGCGGGGAACGACCTGGGGCCGGTGCGCCGGGAACTTTCCCGGTACGCCGGGGTGGACGTAAAAACGGAAAAGGCCATTGTAACAATCGTGGGAAACGTGCGTCATTCCTCGGAGATCCTCCACGAAGCCTTTGGGATCTGCGAGAAAATGAGGATCCAGGTGCAGATGGTTTCCCAGGGGGCCAGCAAGGTGAACATCAGCTTTATCGTTAATGACAACGAGGCGGATGACCTGGTTAGGGAACTGCACCGCTTCTTTTTCAGCGGTCCGGGGGAAGGGGAAAAGAAGGCGGTCCGGTCCGGATCTTCCCGCCGGGGGGGGAAGCGGCCTCCGGCGGAAGAGCCGCCGGCCGGGGCCGCGAAACAGGGGAAACAGGGATGAATATAGGCCTTATCGGTTATGGCAGAATGGGAAAAATGGTGGAGGCCGTCTCCCTGGCCAGGGGCCACCGGATAGTGACGATCCTGGACCCCCTGGTTTGTCCCGGCGCGGCCTACGAGCCGGAAAAAGCCGATGTCCTTATCGAATTTTCCGGTCCCGCCGCGGCGGTGGATAATATAAAGGCCGCCGTTATGGCGGGAAAAGCCGTGGTTTCCGGTTCTACCGGCTGGCGTGAAAGGTTTCCCGAGGTATCCGACGCGGTGGAACGGGCGGGGACGGCCCTTCTTTGGGCCTCGAATTTTTCCCTGGGGGTAAATCTCTTTTACCGGATCGCCGCCTACGCCGCCCGCCAGTTCGATCCCTTCGGGGACTACCGTCTGGGGGGGCTGGAGGTCCACCACGACCGGAAGCTGGACAGCCCCTCGGGGACCGCCAAAACCCTGATGGAACGGGTCCTGGCCGCGCGAAAACAGAAGGAGCGGGTGCGGTGGGATGGCCCCGCGGCCCCGCCGGAGGCGGTTTCGCGTGATGAAAGTATCCCCCGGGGCGAAGCGGCCCCGGGGACGATCCATTTCGCCAGCCTCCGCTGCGGGTCGGTACCGGGGACCCATTCCCTGTACTTCGATTCCCCGGCGGATACGGTGGAGATCACCCACACCGCCCGGAACCGGGAGGGCTTTGCCTCCGGCGCGGTAATCGCCGCCGAATGGCTCGCCGGCTGTTCCGGCCCGGGGACGCCCGCGGGCGCCGCCTTTCCGGGGGGCCGGCGGGGGGTGTTTACCATGGACGACGTATTAAAGGATATACTGCCTTAGGTCCCCCGGGGCCCATCGCGGGAGGTACAATGGTTAAGGCGTTTAAGGGGGCCTATACGGCCCTGGTTACCCCGATGAAAGACCGCGGGGAAGTGGACTATGACGGATTCCGCCGTCTTGTCGCCTGGCAGATAGAGCGGGGCATAGACGGCCTGGTCCCCCTGGGGACCACCGGTGAAACCCCCACTTTGAACGACGACGAGGAGGAACGGCTGATCAAAATAGCCGTGGAGGAAACCGCCGGCCGGGTTCCCCTGATTGTCGGCGCGGGCTCCAACTCTACCCCCCACATGGAAGGCTACGTTAAGCGGGCCCGGGACCTGGGGGCGGACGCCGCCCTGGTGGTAACCCCCTATTACAATAAACCCAACGATTCGGGGCTGATCAAGCATTTTGAGAGGGCCGCCGCGCCGGGGCTTCCCATTATCATCTATAATATCGCCGGCCGGACGGGCCGGAACATTCCCGCGGCCCTGATGGAGCGGATCGCCGCCATCCCGGGGATTGCCGGGGTTAAAGAGGCCTCCGGGGACGTCGCCCAAATAATGGAGGTGATTCACCGCGTCGCCCTGCCCCGTAAGGGTACGGCCAATCCCTTTTGGGTCCTTTCCGGCGATGACGGCCTTACCCTGCCCGCGCTGGCCCTGGGCGGCGACGGGCTTATCTCGGTGGTTTCTAATCTGGTCCCCGAAAAGGTTACGGCCCTGGTCCGGTCCTGCCTTTCCGGCGATTTCGCGGAAGGCCGCCGGCTCCACTATGAACTCCTCCCCCTGATCAAAAGCGCCTTTATCGAGACCAACCCGGTTCCCATCAAGGCCGCCATGGACAGGGTGGGCCTTCCCGCCGGCCCGGTCCGGCTTCCCCTGGGGCCCCTGGCCCCGGAAAGCGAGGTCCGGCTCTTTGCCGTAGTGGACCACATGGTCCCGCCGGAGGGCCGCGTAAAAACCCGCCTAAAATGTAACCATTGAAGGCGCTTTTTGTTTGACTTTTTAATCCCCATGGGGTACTCTTACAGAGCGGAGCGGGTGTGACAAAAAGGGATTTCCCCAAGATCCATTTTTATGATCAGGATTTTGTGGATATTTACGACAAAACATGGGCGTGGATACAGGATTACTGGAACGCGGGGGGTGATTCGGAGGCAATCGAAGGAAAATTCTTTGCCTATCCGGGGGGCAAGACCGTAAACCAGATGGACGCGATCTTTTCCTCTTTTTTCCTTGTTTATTCCAACAGGATCTACCAGGCGTCTCCCACGCTGGATATCTTTTACAGCCGTCAGGAACCCTCCGGGGCGATCCGTTCGGTCTACGCGGTGGACACGGGCCTGCCCCAGGCGGAGGCGGATAATCCCGAGGGCCTGAGCCTTCCCCTCTTTGCCTGGGCGGAATTCAACCTGTACCATAAATCGGCCAACAAAAAGCGGATTAAAGACGTGATCCCGATCCTGCACCGCTATACCGAGTGGATCGACTCCCTCTATAAACGGGATAACGGTCTTTACCGGGCGCCTTTGGCGGCCGCGGAAATGGGCAATTCCCCCCGGGAGGGAACCGTCTACCCGGTGGATTTTAACGCCTGCATGGCGGTAAACGCCCTCTATATGTCCGCCCTGGCGGATATTCTTAACGACAAGGAAACAAGTTTCCAGTACAAGCGGCGTTATTTTTCCTTAAAAACCCGGATTAACGCCCTGATGTGGGACAACGAAGAGGGTTTTTACTACGATATGGATGAAAACGAAAACAAGGTAAAGGTAAAAACCCTGGCGGGCTACTGGCCCCTGCTGGCGGAGATAACCAACGACGACAGGGCGGAACGGATGATCGCCAAGCTGCAGGACCCCAGGGTATTTGGGGCGCCCCACCCCTTTCCCTCCCTGGCCCTGGATGATCAGCGCTTTGACGAAAACGGCGGCGGATACCGGGGTTCGGTGTTTCCCCACCTGACCTTTATGGTGATCAAGGGCCTGGAAAAGTACCAGCGCCACGACCTGGCCCGGGATTGCGCCATCCGGCACCTGTACTTTATGCTTGATTCCATGAGCCCCGACGGCAACCACCACAAGGGAAACCTCTGGGAAGCCTACCTGCCCCTCAAGGAGGGTCCCGCCCAGTGGGACGGTCAGGAGGGCTTTCCCCGGGTCCAGCACCTGGCCCGCGACGCCCTTTCCACGATCTGCCTGACCATCGAAAACATCGTGGGCCTGGTTATTTCCCTTCCCCGGAAAACCGTGGACTGGATCATCCCCAATCTGGAAATCATGGGCATTGAAAACCTTTCCCTCAAAAAGAACATGATCACGATCCTCTCCAACAAGAGCGGCCGGGGCTGGGAGATCCACATGGAAAGCGAAAAACTCTACTACTTTACGATTAACATCCTGGGAAAAAAGAAAAAAACCCTGCCGATCCCCTCGGGAAAATGTTCCATGTTAATCGATAAGCTATGAACGATCCCCGGCGCGCGGCGGTTATTGAGATTGGCTCCACGGGCATCCGGCTCCTTCTGGCGGAGTATAACGCCGCGGGGGAGTGGCGGATCCTTGACCAGGCGGGAAAACCCGTGGCCCTGGGACGGGATGTCTTTACCTCCGGGGTGGTAAGCCGGGAGTCCGCCCTGGAATGTTTTTCGGTGCTGAGGGATTTTCAGGAACAGCTTGGGGCCTGGGGCCTTTTGGAGGGGGAGGTCCACATTATCGCCACCAGCGCCCTGAGGGCCGCCCGGAACAAGGATATTTTTACCGATCGGGTCCGGCGGGAAACGGGGCTCGACATGACGATCATTGAGGGGATTGAGGAAAACCGGCTTATGTATCAGGCGGTACGCTTCGCCTTAAAAAACGATCTGCCCCAGTTCTGGCGTTCCAACTCGATGATCCTTGACGTGGGCGGGGGTTCCACGGAGATCATGCTCCTTAGGCGGGGCAAGATGGTGGCGGCCCACAGCCTTAAACTGGGAACGATCCTGATCGATCAGAAGGTTCGGCAGGATACCGGTTCCGCCCGGTTCATCGAGCGCTACCTGAACGAAAACGTGCGGAACACCCAGGAATTCCTTAACGACGAGATGGACCTGTCCAATATCAGGACCCTGGCCGCCGCCGGTTCCGACGCCCGTCAGGCGGCCCGGCATATCGGGAGGGATTTAAACGAACGCTGCCGGATTATCGGCAAGGATGATTTTCTCGCGTTCGCGAAGACCGTGGAAACCTATACCGTGGAGGACTGCGTCCGGCGGCTGGGGATTCCCTTTGTGGACGCCGAGGGCTTTGTGCCGGGCCTCCTGGTGTACCGGACCTTTCTGGAACGGCTTTCCGCGGAGGAGCTGGCGGTGCCGGCGGTGTCGGTCCGGGAAGGTTACCTGATCGATCTGGCCCAGGGGGCGGACCGGGAACCGGGGGACGACTTTTTCTCCCAGATCGCCGCCTCCGCGATAAGCCTGGGCCGGAAATTCCGGTTTGACGAGGAACACAGCCTCCATGTGGCGTCCCTGTGCGCGGCCCTCTTCGACGCCCTGGAAAAGGAACACGGCATGAACGCCCGGGACCGGATGCTGCTGGAGGCGGCGGCGATCCTGCACGATATAGGGATGTTTATCCGGGGCTCCCGGCACCAGCGCCACGGCCAGTATATTGTGGTCAACGCGGAGATCTTTGGCCTTAAGCGGGAGGACCTGGACATTATAGGGAACGTGATCCGCTACCACCGGGAGGAACTCCCTTCCCCCGCGGATATTGAGTACATCGCCCTTCAGCGGGAAGAGCGGATCCTGGTTCTTAAAATGGCGGCGATCCTCCGGGTGGCGGACGCCCTGGACCGGGGCCATTCCCAGCGGATCGCCCGGATCACCCTGGAGAAAAAGGGGGAAACCCTGATCATCCACAGCGGGCCCGCCGGATACTCCCCGGGGGGCGGCGGGGATTTAACGGAACCGGCGGCGGAAACCCCCCTGGCCACCCCCAGGGTCAATTACCGGGACCTTTCCCTGGAGCAAATCGGCCTTAAAGACAAAGCGGACCTCTTCCAGGAAGTGTTTGGCTATAAGGTACTTTTGGTGTGATGGCGAATATTACGCGGGAAGGATACCTGGACCGGGAACTATCCTGGATTCACTACAATAAACGGATCCTCGAGGAGGGGCTCCGCCAGGATCTGCCCCCCCTGGAACGGTTCCGTTTTCTTTCCGTGGTATCCTCCAACTTTGATGAATTCTTTATGGTCCGCGTCGCCGCCCTTAAACGGCTCTTCGCCGCCGGCGGCGCCGGGGGGGAAGAGGCGGGGAAGACCCTCCAGGCCGCCGCCGGTATGATCCGCCCCATGGCCGCCGGCCTGTACCGCTGCCTGGGGGAGGAGATCTTTCCCGCCCTGGCCCGGGGCGGCCTGGAGCGGAGGACCCCCCCCCTGAGCCATGACGAAACGAGCTTTCTTAAGCCCCTCTTTATCCGGGAGATTTTGCCGGTCCTGACCCCCCTGCGGTTTGGCCCCGCTTTCCCGGAAGGCGCCGCCGGGGCGGGGACGGGGGAGCCCCCGCCGGCCATCGCCAATGGCGGGCTTTACGGGGCCTTCCTCCTTACGGGGGCGGCCGCTCTTCCGGCCCCCGCCGCCGGCGGGGCCCCGGGCGCTTTCGGCGGGGACTGTATCTCTATCGTGGAGATCCCCCCCTCCCTGGACCGGGTTATCTGGCTTGATCCCGTCCGGCCTTCGCGGGCCGCCGCCGGGGCGGAACAAGCGTCCCCCGGCCCGGCTTCCAGGGAGGGAACCCAGCGCTGGGTTTTGCTGGAAGACCTCCTCATGCTCTGGGGGGACGCCTTGTTCCCCGGCTACGAAGTCAAGGAACGAACGCTTTTCCAGGTCCACCGGGACGCGGATTTTTCCGTGGACGAGAGGCGGGACGGGGACTTTGTGGAGGCCATGGAAGAGGTGCTGGTCCACCGGGACCGGTCCCCGGCGGTGAGGATGGTCTATTCCCCGGGGAGCGATACCATTACCCAGGCCCTAGCCCGGCGGCTGGAATTGGAGCCCTGGGAACTCTTTCCCGTTCCCGGCCCCCTGGATTTAGGTTCCCTGGGCAGCCTGAGGGAAGCGCCGGGTTTTGAGGAGCTTAAGGCCAAAGGCCGCCGGCATTACCCCCACCCGGCCTTTGTCCAGGATGCGCCCATTTGGGACATCATCCGCTCAGGGGACGCCCTCCTGAGCGTGCCCTACCAGTCGTTCGATCCGGTGGTGCGCTTTTTCCAGGAAGCGGCCCTGGACCCGGAGGTGATCTCCATTAAAACCACCCTCTACAGAACCAGCGGCAATTCCCCGGTGGTCCGGGCCCTGGAGCAGGCGGCGCTGAACGGCAAGCACGTAACCGCCGTGGTGGAACTCAAGGCCCGGTTTGACGAGGAGCGGAACATCAACTGGGCCAACAGGCTGGAAAGGGCGGGGGTGATCGTGATTTACGGCCTGGCCCGGCTCAAGGTCCACGCCAAGATAAGCCAGGTAATCCGGCGGGAAGCCGCGGGCCTGGCCCGGTACGTCCACCTTTCCACGGGGAACTACAACGACAAGACCGCCCGGCTGTACGGCGACCTTTCCCTTTTTACCGTCCGGGAGAACTTTGGCGGCGACGCCACCAGTTTCTTTAACATGCTCTCCGGCTATTCGGTTTTGGATTCCATGAGCGCCCTGGTTATGGCCCCCCGGCACTTAAAGCGCCGCTTGATAGAGTTGATAGACCGGGAAGCCCGGCGGGCAAGCCAGGGCTCGCCGGGAAGGATCGCCGCCAAGATGAACGCCCTGGAAGACCCCGGCGTGTGCGCCGCCCTGTACCGGGCGTCCCAGGCGGGGGTAACGATAAGCCTCAACATCCGGGGAATCTGCGTCCTGGTGCCGGGGCTGCCGGGGCTTTCGGAGAATATCCGGGTCTTCAGCGTGGTGGATCACTACCTGGAACATTCCCGGATACTGTACGTTAACAACGGCGGTGCGGAGGAGTTCTTTATTTCCAGCGCCGACTGGATGCCCCGGAACCTGGAACGGCGGGTGGAACTCCTGGTTCCCATCCTTGACGAGGGCCCCCGGGAGGAACTGCGGACCATCCTGGAAGCCTACGTCCGGGACAATGTCCAGGCCTGGGACCTGCGCCCCTCCGGGGAATGGGAACGACGGAGCCCCGGGGAAGGGGAAAAGCCCTTTGCGGCCCAGGAGTACCTGGAGGAACTGGCGGAGAAGGCGGCGGCCCGGTCCCGGAAGACCCGGCGGGATCTGGTGGTCCGCCGGAGCCCCCCCGCGGGGATTCCCGGACGGTAAGCGTGAAGCGGATCATCCTGAAACCGGGGGAGGAGCGGCGGATCCTCGCCGGACACCCATGGGTCTACGACAATGAGGCGGCCCGGGTCCTCGCCGGGCCCGGCGTCCCGGAGGAAAGCGGCGGCCCCCCCGGGCCGGAAACGCTGGAAAGCGGGGAATGCGCCGACGTGGAGGCCCCCGGCCCCGGCGGCGGGCGCCGCTACCTGGGCCGGGCCATCGTAAACCCCCGATCCCGCATTATCGCCCGGATCTACAGCGCTTCCAAAGAGGGACTGGACCGGGGCTTTTTTAAACGCCGGCTCCGCGAGGCGATAGACCGGCGCGCGGCGGCGGGCTACGACCTTTCCCGGGACTGCGCCCGGCTTGTCTTTGCCGAGGCCGACGGCCTGCCGGGGCTTATCATCGACCGCTATACCGGTTTTGGGGAGCCCGGCCCCGGGGAACCCGCCCCCGCCGAACAACGCCCCGTTTCCTGGCTGGTAATCCAGTTTCTCGCCTCCGGCATGGACCGGCGGCGGGAAACGATCCTGCAAGCCCTGGAGGAGATCTCCCACCGGGTCTTTCCCGCCGGGCCGCCCCTCGCCGGGATCATCGAAAAGTCCGCCCCGGTCCGGGAACTGGAGGGCCTTCCCCCGGGGACGGGCCTGATCCGGGGCGTTTTCCCTCCCGGGGGGCTGAGGATACAGGAAAACGGCCTTTTCTTCCTGGTCGATCCCCTGGGGGGGCAAAAGACCGGCCACTTCCTCGATCAGCGGGACAACCGGCGGCGGGCGGGGGAATACGCGGCCCGGCGGGCGGCGGAACACTTCCGGGCCGGAACCGCCCCGCCCCTCCGCATCCTGGACTGCTTTTGCTATACCGGGGGCTTTGGAATCGGCGCCGCCCTGGCCGCGGCGGACGCCCTGGCCTCCCGGGGCGCGAGCCGCGCCGCGGTATCCCTCACCGCCCTGGACGCCTCCGCCCCGGCCCTGGAGCTGGCCCGGAGGAACGCCGCCCTCAACGGCCTGGGAAAGCCGGACGCCCCGGCGCTGGAAACCCTGGAGGCCGACGCCTTCACCTTCCTTTCCCGGGCGGAACGGCGGCGGGAACGGTACGACCTGATCATCCTGGATCCCCCGGCGTTCGCCAAAAACCGTTCCGCCCTGGAAAAGGCCGTCCAGGGATACCGGGAAATCAACCTCCGCTCGATGAGACTCCTGGCCCGGGGCGGGATTCTGGTAAGCTGTTCCTGCAGCCAGGCCATGGAGGAGGCCCGCTTTAAACGGATGATCGCCGCGGCCGCCGCCGCCGCGGAGCGGACCCTGGTCCAGCTGGATTTCCGTTCCCAGCCGCCGGATCATCCCATCCGGGTCGGCTACGACGAGTCCTTCTATTTGAAGTGCGGGTTCTACCGGGCGGATTGACCGGGCCCGGACCCCGGGGTGCGTACGGCCTGGACACCGGTCCTTAAAAAACGGTTTTCCCCCCTTGACAAAAATGTTAGTATAGGCTATCTCTGTTATTGACCTCTAACTAAGAGTTTTGACCGGATTTTTTAAGGAGCCTGAACAGTGCCGAAAAAGTTAGTTCTCTCTATCATTTTATCCGCCCTCTGCCTCGCGGCGGGAACGGGGGCCCACGCCGAAGCCGGCCCCTGGGAGGAGGCGGAGCGGGAAATGCGCCTGGTCCTGAGCGAAGCTTACTACAGCTTTGTGGCCGGGGACATCGCGGGGGCGAAGGACCGGGTGAACCGGGTGTATACCCAACATTACCGGGGGGTCTTTGAGCGGGAGGTGCGATCCCGTATTTCCGAGGCCCGGGCGCGGAACATCGACGAATGGTTCGCCTACGTGATGAGCGCCCTCGGCGAGGGCAAATCCCAGGCGGAAGCGCGGGAGGACTTTAAGGACCTGAACCACCTGCTCAACGTTACCGCCCGGCGGCTGGACGGCCACGAGGAGCCCGCCGCCGGGGAGAAGAACTGGACCAAGATCGCCGCTGAGATGGCGGCGGTGTTTGACCGGGCGTACAAAGCCTACCAGACCGGGGACGCCAAGGCCGCCAAAGAGCAGGTGGACACGGCGTATTTTCAATACTACGAAAAACTCGGGTTTGAAAAAATCGTGATGGCCCGGATTTCCGGGGAGCGGGCCAGCGCCGTGGAATACCAGTTCAGCGCGGTCAAAAAAGACATGACTAAGGGAGCGCCCGCGGACGCGGTACGGAAAAGCCTGGACACCCTTTCAACATACCTCGCCGAAGACGCCGCCGCGCTGGACAAATCCGGCGACAGCCCCTGGGGGGCGTTTCTGGGTTCCCTCGTCATCATCCTGCGGGAAGGCTTCGAGGCGATCCTTATCGTGGGGGCCATCATCGCGTACCTTCTCAAACGGGGGGACAAGAAAAACGTCCGCGCCGTGTACTGGGGCTGCCTGATCGCCCTGGGCCTCAGTGTCCTGCTGGCGTGGCTCCTCAACGCGGTCATCTC
>JAIRPD010000015.1 GCA_031257195.1 Treponema sp.
GTCGTAGATCTTGATCTTCCGGGTGTCCGCGGAGGGCTTGAAAACCTCCGGCTCGGTGTCCCCCGCGTTGATCGCCGTTAGAAGCTGGTCTATTTCGTCCTGGGACAGAACTTCCGTCACTAGCTAAACCCCCACCGGCCTAAAATACGCCGCCGCTTTTCTCTATGGCCCGCAGGGCCCGGTACAAAAAACCGTTTACCGGCGTGGAAATACGGTGTTTTTCGCCATATTCCATCACCGTAAGGCTGAACAGCTCCACCTCTGTTTTTCGCCCCGCCAGCACATCCTGGCACATAGAAGTATACCCTCCGTCACTTAATAATGCAACGGTGGAATACCATTTTTCCAGGTCCTCTTCCCCCAGATTGATGCCCTCCGCCCGGGAAATAAGGATCACCTCCCGCATGGCGCTTTCCAGCAGTTCCTGGGCCTCGGGAATGGCCTGGGGCTGATCCCGCTTAAAAGCGCCGTAGGGAAGCCGCAGCAGGGCGGAGACCTGGTTGACCCCCGTGTTTACCATGAACTTGAACCACAGGGTCCGCCTCATGTCCCGGGGGTGATACTCAAAGGGAAGGCCCGTCCGGGTAAAAAACTCGGCGATCCTCCGGTCCCGCCCGGTTTCCCGCCCCCGGGCGTCGCCAAAGTGGACAATCCCCCGCTGGGTAAAAACCGTTTCCCCCCCGCCCCGCTGGGCGTCGGTGGCGAGGATCATCGCCAGGGGAAGCCGCTCTTCCCCGTAGGCCCGGCCTATTATTTCCTCGCTGGTAATCCCGTTTAAAAGGGAAAGAAAAAGCGTCTCCGGGCCGGCGAAGGGCTTAAGGTCGGCGATAACCTGGTCCAGGTGGTGGTTCTTACAGGCGATCACAATGAGGTCAAAGGCCGGCCCCGCCTCTTCCGCCAGGGTAAAGTCAACCTTCACGCCGTTAACCCGCAGCCCATCCCGGCGGTAGCGCTCCCCCCGCTCCCCCGGGGCCAGGATGGCCACACAGCGGGGATCGTAACGGTATAAGGTATCCGCCACGGTAAGTCCCACGGCCCCCGCCCCGGCGATAAGGACCCTTTCGACAGCTTTCATCGGGCCTAGTATTTAACCGTTACCGGCCCAATCATCCCCCGCTCCGCCGTGGACAATCCAAAGTAATGGGCCTGGGCGGTAACCTGGGCGGGCTTTCCCCCCACCTGTACCGGGGCGGTATAAATGACGCGGTTTTCGTTCCGCAGGGAGGCCTCCACAAAAACCTTGTATTCCCCCGCGGGAACCGCCCGTCCGGCGCTGTCCGTGCCGTCCCAGACATAGCGGACGCCGCCGGTTTGGGGGGTGGGGCTGGTGATGGCGTCAATCTGGGATTGGCTCATCGCCGCCAAACCGGATTGTTTAACCCACTGAGGGATGGACAGATCCCGCTTTTTCCAGCCCCCCAGCGCGGTAAACCGGGTGGCGTAAAGGGTTTTGACGTACCGGCCCTGGGCGTCCTCGATCCATACGGCAAACTGGTTGCTGCCCGATCCGCTCAACCTGGTATAGGTAAAACTTACCTCCACTTTAACAGCCGTCTGGGCGTAAAGCCCCAGGCCGGCAAGGGCCAGGATTGACAGGAGGATCCTTTTTTTCATTGTCGCGCTCCTCTATATGTAAAGATGTTTTCTTCCACCGGTAATTGTAGCTCTTTCCCGGGAAAGATCAAAGTCATTGTACAGGCCGTCCCAAAGGGCTATAGTAGGCCAGGGATGACAACGGCGAAGGATCAGCGTTTGGGCCAGGGAGCGGTATTTCTCTGCGCCGTTCTTTGGAGTACCAGCGGCCTTTTTATCAAGCTGATCGACTGGCACCCGGTGGTTATCGCGGGAACCCGGAGCCTGGTGGCGGCCCTGTTCATGGGGGCCTTCCGGGGGATCTCTCCCCGGCGCCGGCGCGTTCCCTTTAGGCCCCTCCGGCTTTTGGGGGGCGGCCTGGCCTACAGCGCCACCATGCTGCTCTTCTGCGCGGCCAACAAACTCACCACCTCCGCCAACGCCATCCTCCTCCAGTACAGCGCCCCCATCTGGGCCGCCCTGCTGGGCTGGGCCCTGGCCGGGGAAAAACCCCGGCCCGCGAACTGGGTAAGCCTGGCCGTAGTGATGGGGGGACTCTGCCTCTTTTTTAAGGACGGCCTGGGGGGACGATCCCTTGCCGGCGCCGCCGCGGCCCTGCTTTCCGGCGTCTGCTTTGGGGCCAATTCGGTGTTCATGCGGCTCCAAAAGGAGGGGGACCCCGCGGATTCCATGCTCCTGGCCCACATTTTAACCGCCGCGGCGGGCGTCCCCTTTTTTCTGGCCCGGCCCCCGGCGATCACCCCCGCCGCCGCCGCGGGGATTCTCTTTATGGGGGTGATCCAGATCGGCGCCGCGTCCCTGCTCTTTGCCTATGGGATCCGGCGGCTCCCCGCGGTCCGGGCCATGCTTACCGCCGTGGTGGAACCCGTCCTTAACCCGGTGTGGGTCCTGGCGATCACCGGGGAAAAACCCGCCCTGGGCGCGCTCCTGGGCGGGGCCGTGATTATCGCCGCGGTCCTCATTTCCACCCTGGAAAAGGACCGGCCCGCGGGCGGCCCCGGTTCCCCGGGAAGCGCCCCGCCCGTTAAAAACCCCCTTTTCCGCGGGCGGCGGAAAAGGGGGTAAAGGATCATCGGGACAAATCGCGATAGCCGCCGCCTTACCAAGACAGCCGCCATCAGCGGTTTGCCGCGCCGTTTAAAAAACGACCTTGGCCCCAATCGTCACGCTGGTTAACGGTTGGGTTATGGGAAAGGTCAAACTTGTTGTTGTCCGCTTGTACGAATAGTTGGACGGTACGCTGATCCAGGAGTTGCCGCTCAACACTTTTTTCTGTTCCGACGAGGACAAGGAAAAAGAAAGCAGATCGCAGGCCGCGAACACGCTCACATGCTTGAACATCTGGTACTCCAGCGAGGGCGTAAGCTTGAGGTAAAAACCATTACTCCTGCCCAGGCCGTTGTTGACCGTTACGTCAAACCCTCCCAGGTAGCCCAGACCCGCTTTTCCCCAGAGGGAAAGTTTTTCGCCCTTCAAAAAATCGTACTCCACATAGCCGCCAATCTCCAAGTTCGTGCTATCTCTGGAGGGACCTGTAAGGGGCTCGCTCGAACTACCCCCATAAACAGCGTCAAGCCCAAAACCCAGCGCGTCCATCCGGTATCCCAGGCTTACCGGAATACCAAAGCTTGACGTGGTTACCGTGGGATTCCCGGTTTGATCGGTTTTGGTCTTCGAGTAATTCCCCCCGATACCAAGCACCACCTGTCCAAAAGCCCCTCCCGCGACAACCGCCGCGAGAACCAAAACAATCAGTACTCTTTTCGTCATAGAAAAGACTCCTTATACTGAAAAGCGGGGGACGGGGTCAAAGTTTCGGATTCCCGGCGGTTATCCATACCACGAAACGCCGCCGGGGATCTTTGGGTTCAAGCCGCGAGGCTTGAACGGGCCTCGTCCCTTTTTCCCCCACCTCCAAAAATAGGGTACCCTCCAAAGGGTACCTCGCCGCCCACAAGGGCGGGTTTAACCGGTTTCCCCGCGAGCCCCGTTCACAAAGGGGATGAAACCGCTGGAAATCCAATTAGGACTATAGTCTATAATCCAAATTGGATTTTGTCAAGGCCCGCGCTATAAGATTTAATACAAAAGGGGATAGAGGGCATGGGGCATGGATGGGCAGGCCATAAAGGACACGCTAGGCAAGAATATAAAAATAGTGCGGGCAAGGAGGGGTCTTTCCCAGGCCGATTTGGCCGAAAAAGCGGACATTTCTATTCCTTTTTTAAGTAACATCGAACGGGGTATTAAATACCCCCAGCCGGAGATGCTCTCCAAAATAACCAACGCCCTGGGGGTGGAGGTAAATGAGCTGTTTACCGCGGACCCGGGGGCCGGCGAAGCGGGCGAGCTGCTGAATCACCTAACCGAGGATATTTTTAAAAACGTCAATTTAGCGATGTCCGAAGTCTTTAAACGGTATTTGGGCCGGCCGGTCCCCCAGGGGACGGGGAGCCGCCCCGACGGGCCGGCGGGCTCCTAGTCGATAAATTCAATCGGCTCCACCATCCTGTCCCTGGTCAGCACCGTCCCGGGGAAGACGCGCCTCGCCTCCGCGAGGAGGCCCTTGAGGTTTTGTTCGGTGTACCGGGGGCTGTAATGGATGAGGGCGAGCTTGCGTACCCCCCCGGCGGCGGCGATCCGGGCGGCCTGCTCCGCGGTCATGTGTTTCTTCTCCAGGGCGCTTTCCTCCAGGTCCTTTTCGAACATCCCCTCGCAGACCAGGAGGTCCGACCCCGCCACCTCCCCCGCTATCTCCGGGAAGTAGAGGGAATCGGTAACAAAGCTGAACTTCCGCCCCGACCGGGGGGGGCCCAGCACTTCCCGGGGGTGGATCACCCGGCCCGGCTCCCCGGGGCCCGGGGGGATCTCCACGTTTTCCCCCGCCTGAAGCCTGGACCACAGGGGTCCCATGGGGATTCCCAGCTCCCGGGCTTTTTCGGGGTAAAATACGCCGGGGCGGCCGTCCTCCTCCAGGGTGTACCCGTAGCAGGGTTTTGTATGCCGCAGGGGAAAGGCCCGGATCCGGAAGCCCTCGCCCCGGTGGACCACGCCGGGTTCGGCGATCTCCTTAACCACGATCTGGTAGTTGATATACATGTCCAGCACCCGGCGGTTCGACTCAATGTACTCGGCGATCCGGGGGGGGCCGTAGATGTACAGGGGGTCGTCCCGGTCCACCTGGGAAGAAAGCATCAGAAGGCCGGGGATTCCCGTTACGTGGTCGGCGTGGGTGTGGCTGACAAAGATGGCGCTTATCTTTTTCCAGCGCAGCTCCAGGCGGCGCAGGCTTACCTGGGTTCCCTCCCCGCCATCGAACAGAAAGAGTTCCCCCTCCCGGCGGAGCAGCACGGAGGTAAGGTGCCGCTGGGGCAGGGGCATCATCCCCCCGCAGCCCAGGATAAAAGCTTCCAGGTTCATTTTCCTTCAGTATACCCGGAGCGCCCTTTCCGCGCTACCGCCCTAGGCCGGGGCGTAGGGGTAAAGGCTGGAGTAGTCGTTTTCCCGGCCCAGGAGTTCCAGGTAGAGGGAAAGCATCCCCCGGTGGTAGGTTTGGTGGTTAAACAGGTGGATCAGGATCACCTCCAGCCGCCGCTCAAACCGCAGTCCCCGGACGTTGGTAAAGCTTACGGTTTTGGAAAGATCCTCCCGGCGGATCTCCCCCACCATGTCCGTGATAATGCCGTCCAGTTCCGGCCGCCGGGCCAGGTAGTCCGCCGGACTTTCCAGGACCTTTTCTTCCTGGAAGGAGATTTCCCGGCTAAAGTACGCGGGGCTCAGGCTTTTAAAGGCGAAACAGGGCCTGATCCGGCGGAGCCAGATATAGTCCCCCGCGACAAGGTGGTTGCAAAGGCTGTGGACCGAGGGAAAGTAACCCCCCAGGTTCCGGTCCCATTCTTCCGGGGAGAGCGTTTTGATAAGCCCCTCCAGTTTCTCGTTTACGCCCCTGTTGTACCGCGCCAAAAGGGTAAAGCTTTCTTTGGATCCCTCTTCCATCGTAAGTTCCAGGGTAAACCGGCCTTTCCCGGTTGTCAACGTTTTTTTCCAAAGCTATCATCAATGGGTATGAAGGGCCGCCTGATACTTCACTGCGTTTCCCTCCCGGAAAAAGGGGTGGGCTCGGCCTGGGGCCTGCCGGTTATCCAGGAGGGGGACCGGCGGCTTTCCGCCCGGGCCGCGTCGGAACGGCTTTCCCCCCTGGGGGAGGGGGATCCCCTGGCGGAGGAGGGGATCCGGGATCTGGAGGACGCGGGCGTTGGCCCCCTGGGCCGCTATCTGGGGGGGGAGCGGATAGCGCCGGTCCGCCTGGGGCCGGGGGATTTTTTTGGCCCCGCCCTCTGGCGCGGCTATGGTCCGGGTTTTACCGCCCTGGAATTCGAGGACCCCCGCTGGAGGGCGGAGGGGACAACGGAGGAACTTTTTCACGATCACCTGGAATTTCTGCGCGCCTGGGGTTTTTCCGGGGGGCTTTATGTGGAGGCGTCAAAACTGGCGGAACTGCTGGGGGCCTACCTTCTCTTTTTGCGAAGGGAAACCGCGGGAACGGGGGCGGCGATCACCGCCCTGGTACCCAGGGACCTGCTTGAGCGGGGATTGCGGCGGACGCTGAAAAACGCCAAGCCCTTTGGGGACCCCGGGGCGGGGGAGATCCCCGTCAATTTCGCCGCGGGGGGAGAGCCGGTACTGGGCGGGGCGGTCCAGGGCCTGGGCCTGGCGATTTACGAGGACCTGCCCCCCTCTCCGGGGACCGGGAAGGCCCCCCAGGACATCCTTATCCTTGCCGCCCCCGCCCCGGCGGCCTCCCCCGGCGGGGGCGCCCTGAACCCCCGGGCGCGCCTCAAGCTGACCATAGGCTCCCCGCCTCCTCCGGGGGGGACAAACGCCCCCCCCTCGCTGAACGCGTATCTCTTTCGCGACCTGACGCCGGTAGGGCCCGGCGGAAAACCGCGGGTCCTCCCGTTCCCCAAAACCGGCGGCGGTAAAACGGCGCCGGGCGCGCCGGATAGGGTCCGGCTTCCGCGGATTTCTCCCCCCCGGCCCGGGCGGCGGGCTTTTTCTGGAAACCCGGAGGAAGCCGCCGCCCTGTTTGGCGGCGAGCGGCGGGGGACCCCTTCCCCATGGGGGGCGGACCGGGTGGAAGCGGCGGCGGGGGGTCTTTTCGCCGTGACGGCGAAATTCTCCGGCCTCCGGGCCGCGGATTTTAAGGAGGAGCAGGTCCAGTTCTACCGGGAGGGATCGGGGCGGGTCTGGACCGGTCCGGCCGCGCCGCCCCCGGTACGGCCCGGCGCGGCCTTTACGGAACTTGACGAGCGGCAAAGGGAGTATTTCCTGCGCTGGCGGGCCGAATGCCGCCGGGCCGTACCGGAAGGACGGCGGAACCGCCTTGAGCCGCTCCCCCCGGGGGACGGGAAGGGTCCGCCGGAACCGGCCCGCGCCGCCGCCTATGCCAGGCTCTACGCCAGGGAACTGCTCCTTTCCATGGGACGGGAGGGGCCCCAGCGGCATTTTCTGGCCCTGCGGGATCTGTTCCGCGCCCGCCGGGGAACCGGGGGGGAGGGGGAAACCGGAATGGAAGCGTCCCTTGCCCGGTGGCTTTTGGACTTCACCGTGATCTACGGCATAGCCGCGGAGGCCCTGCCCCTTCTTTTGGAGGAACTGTGGAACGACGCGGGGTGGTATAACAGGGCGCGGAACGGCGGCGGCGGCGGGGAAGAAACCGCCGGCCTGCTCCTTAACCTCTCCCTCTATCACTTTTTTATAGAAAAAGACGCGCCCCCGGCATGGCCCCTGGTTAAGCCGCTGCTTCCCCCGAAGATCCTCCAAAGAAAGGAGGGTACGCCGGGGGAGGGTATAGACGCCCCGGGGGAACCCTGGGAACAGGCCGCGCGAACCCTGGAGGCCCTGGACCGGCGGCTCCGGGAGGACTGGGGCCGGGGGTTCTTCGCCTTTTTTTGTCCGCCCCGGCCGGTAAAAGCGGAGTTCAAGGCCTTTAGGGGGCTTGGGGGCATGGGTGAGTCGTCCTATACCGCCTGCTGGCTGGACTTTTCCTCCCACAAGCCCCTGATCGAAGCCCTCTCCGCCCTGGCGCTGAACCCGCTGGCCAGTCCCCTCCCCGGGGTAAAGATCCGGCCCCGGCCCCTCGGCCTGGAGGGCGAACTGGTGGAGGAACTCCGCCGGGAGTCGGAGGAGGTGAGGGATCTGCTTAAAACCGGCGCGCCGGAAGAGGCCCCCCCCCGGCGGGAACGCCCCGCGGCGAAGGGCCTTTCCGGGCCGGGGTATGGTTTTTCCGGCCTGAAGCTTACCGGGCCGCCGGTCCTGTCCAGAAGCGTCCTGGAGGACTTCCTCGCCGGCCTGGGGGATACGGAACGGGACGCCCTGCGAAAAATCGTTACGAACGCCGGCGGCGGCGTCCCGGACCTGATCGTCAACGGGATCAACGAGGCCTTTTATGGGCGGTTTGGGGACATCCTTGTGGAAAGTTCCCCGGCGGGCCCCTCGATCTCCGCCGGCTATGGGTCTATACTAATGGAATGGGAATAAGTGTCCCCAAGCGGATCAGCCAGGCCATCCTCAATTCCCTTTCCGCGGGGGTGGTGCCCCGGATAGGGCTGGAGTACATCGCCGTGGGACGGAAGCGGGAGATAGAGACGGTCCTGGGGGATATGGAAAACATTGGGGAGGGGGCGGCGGCCTTCCGTTTTATCCTGGGCCGTTACGGCAGCGGAAAGACCTTCTTCCTCCAGGCCATGCGAAACTACGCTCTGGAACGGGACTACATCTGCGCCGACGCGGATCTTTCGCCGGATAAGCGGTTTTCCGGCGGCGCCGGCGCCGGCCGGGCCACCTACCGGGAATTGATGGGCCGGCTTGCCACCAAGGTCCGGCCCGACGGCGGCGCTTTGGAGGGGCTGCTCCAAAAGTGGATCAACACCGTCCAAAACGAGGTGATTCGGGACGGCTATTCCCAGGGCGATCCGGCCTTCGCTTCCAGGGTGGAGTGGAAGATCTTCCAGACGATTTCCGGGATGGAAGAATACGCCCACGGCTTTGACTTCGCCGCGGCCCTGGCGGCTTACTTTAAAGCCTTTATTTCCGGGGAAGAGGGGGGCAGGAACGCCGCCCTCCGGTGGATCCGGGGGGAATACGCCACCCGGCTCGAGGCGAAGCGCCACCTGCCGGTGGGGGAAATTATCACCGATGACAACTGGTACGATTACCTGAAACTGTTCGCCGCCTTTTGCGCGCGAACCGGCTACCGGGGTTTCCTGATCTTCATCGACGAGGGGGTAAACCTCTACAAGATCCCCAACCGCCGGTCCAGGGAAAATAACTACGAAAAGCTGCTTTCGATTTTTAACGACATTACCCAGGGCAGGGCCCCCCACCTGGGTTTTTACCTGGGGGGGACTCCCCCGTTTCTGGAGGATGAGCGCCGGGGTCTGGCAAGTTACCCCGCCCTGAAAAGCCGGCTGGAGGAGAGCCGCTTTGTCCGTTCCGGCCATGTGGATTCGGGAAGCCCGGTGATCCGCCTTTCCCGGCTTTCCAATGAGGAAATCTACCTGCTTTTGGAACGGCTTACGGAAATCCACGCCATTCACCACGGCTACGAGGAATGGCTTGGGGAAGAGGAGATTACCGCCTTTATGGAACTAGCCCTTTCCTCCCCCGGCGCGACGGAATTTATCACCCCCCGGGAGATCGCCCGGGATTTCCTGGCCCTCCTTAATATCCTTAAAGACGAGCCGGAGACGGACTACGGTGAATTGATCCGCCGGGAAGACCGGCGGGTTAAGGCGGCAAGCCCGGAGGAATTTTACGCCGCTTTTGAGGTATGACTCCCCCCGCCGGTCCCTATTCCCGTCTTAGCCCCTCGATTCGCGAATACATTTACCGGGAAAAATGGCGTTTCCTGTGGGATATACAGGAGGCGGCGATCAACGAGATCTTTGACGGCGGCGGCCACCTGCTTATCGCGGCGGGAACCGCCGCGGGGAAAACCGAGGCGGCCTTTTTTCCCATCCTTTCGGCGCTGGAAGAGGCGGGACAAAGCGGCGGTCCCCGGCCCCTGGTTCTCTACATCAGTCCCCTTAAGGCGCTGATCAACGATCAAGCCCGGCGGCTGGGAAAAATGATCCGCTCCGGCGGGGATTCGGGGGGCGGGGCGGATATCGCCCTCTGGCCCTGGCACGGGGATGTGGACGGGGACCGGAAAAACCATTTTTTGGAAGCCCCCTCGGGGATACTGCTGATCACTCCCGAATCCCTGGAATCCCTGCTGCTCCGCCGGGGCCGGGAACTGGGGCGGATATTCGGCGCCCTGGCTTTTACGGTAATCGACGAGGTTCACGTCTTTATGGGAAGCGACCGGGGCGCCCAGCTTTCCTGCCAGCTTGCCCGGATCGAGGGGGCGGTCCGGGCCGCGGGGGGACCCCTCCGGCGCGTCCGCCGGGTAGGCCTTTCCGCGACCCTGGGGGATTACGAAGGCGCCCGGCGCTGGCTGGCCCTGGGCGGGGACCTTCCCACGGTTCTGATCCGGCCCTCAAAACCGGCGGGCAGGGAGATCCGCGTAGCCCTGGATTACCATTCCCGCCGGGATGGCGGTTTTTACCGGTCCCTCTACGCCCAGTGCCGGAACAAACGATCCATCATTTTTACCAACAGCCGCCTGGAGGCGGAAGAATGCGCCGCCTCGCTCCGGACACTGGCCCTTTCCCTGGGGGAACCGGACATCTTTCACGTGCACCATGGAAACGTGGCGGCCCCGCTCCGGGGCGAAACGGAGGCGAGGCTTAAAGCCGGCCAGGACCCCCAGGCGGTCTGCGCCACCGCCACCCTGGAACTGGGGATCGACATAGGCGGCCTGGACCGGATCATCCAACTGGGAGCGCCCTGGTCGGTTTCCGCCTTTGTCCAGCGCCTGGGCCGTTCGGGGCGGCGGGGCGGCGGGGCGGAGATCTACTTCAGCGTCCCGGATCAGACCGCTTCCCCCGGCGGGAACCGGTTATCCTTTCCGGAAAAGGATCCCGCCGCCATTCCCTGGGAGCTGCTCAGGACCATGGCGGTGATCGAGCTGTACCTGCGGGAGAGGTGGATTGAGCCGCCGGAGGAAAAACCTCTGCCCTACAGCCTGCTTCTCCACCAGGCCCTGAGCGTTCTCGCCTCCCTGGGGGAACAGCGTCCGGAAGACCTGATCCGCCGGGTTCTTTCCCTGCCGCCTTTTACCGGCGTTCCCCCGGAGGATTTCCGCGCGCTCCTGGTCTGGCTTACCGGCGGGGGGTATATACAGAAAACCGGCGAGGGGACTTTTATTCTGGGGCTTGAGGGGGAGCGGATCGTGAACCGCCACGGTTTCTATTCGGTGTTCCCCGGGGAGGAGGAATTCCGGGTGATGCTGGAGGGACGGGAAATAGGGACCATTCATTTCGCGCCGGACCCGCTTTCCGTACTGGTTGTGGGGGGACGCCGCTGGCTGGTAAAAAGCGTTGACAGCCGGCGGCGGGAGGTCTGGGTGGGTGAGACCAGCGACGCCGGCGGTGAACGGCTCTGGCGGGGCCGGGGCGGGGCCATTCACCGGCGTATCGCGGAAACCGCGCGGTTTATCCTTGAGGGCGGCGCCCCGGCGGCGTCCTGCCCCTGCCTGAGCCCCGCCGCCCGGGAGGCTCTGGAACGGGGCCGCCTTACCGCCCGCCGGCTCGGCCTCACCGGGGCGGTCCTTGCCGGGGAGGGGGAAAGCGGGGAGACCGGGGCGGCGGGAGAAGGGCGGACCCTGTTTCTCTTTCCCTGGGAGGGAAGCCCGGGGACGCGGACCATAGAGGCGGTACTTAAAAGCGACGAAGCCCGGAAAGCCCTGAGGATTTTCTTTTTGGAGGCGGAACGGGAGATGTACTTCCGGATCGGGACAAAACTGGGTATCCGGGAATTTCGCCCCGCCCTGGCGGAGGTCTGTAAAAAGGCCCTGGAATCCTTTGAGGGGGATCCCCTGTCCCCGGAGGGGAACCGGGGTTTGTTCGGTCCCAGGTTTCGCGAAACCCTCCCCCGGGTGGACAAGTACGATCACCTTCTTCCCCCGGAGCTGCTGGTAAAACAGTACATCGCCAACGCCCTGGACCCCGGCGCGCTCCGGCGGCTGGAGCGGGCTGTCCGCCAGTCTTTTAAGGACGGATAACGTTTCGATATTTCCGTTGGTAGGCCCTGCCCCCTTGTCAGAAAAGGGGTATGGAGTTATATTCCAGATATGGAAACCACGAAACCAAAAAACCAGAAAAACGGCCTTTTTTCCTTCCTCAAGGGGTTTGCCTCGGCTTTTGATATTACCGGGCAGACTTTACTCGAAATACCTGATTTCTCTACCGGTTTCGAGCGGGACAGGAAAGCGCTTCAGGGGGATTGGCGGCGCGTTGAGGGTGATATACGAAAGGCCATGAATCAGGTTGCGGCTAATGGATAGCAGCAACCCGCGGAATCAGCTCCAGGTATCTCAATCGTTCCCGGCAGATCGAATGGAGAAGTCCTGATACGGGATTGATAGAGAGGATAAAAGTACCGGTGTCTTTACGCCTCTGCGCGTTGTAGGCTCGTGGCAACCTGGACATGGCAGTATACTCCACTTCTGGGAATAAATGCACGATAAACGCACACTGCCACTCGTTCCAAGTTTTTTAACTCAAAGCACGGAAAAGCCATTCCATAAGTCCTTATCTTATAAGGACTTACCGTTTAGCGGACGACGGGAGTCGAACCCGCGTCACAAGCTTGGGAAGCTTGGATAATACCGTTATATGACGTCCGCTTATCAGAAAAAACGTAAACCAAACCTGCCGGATAAAAATAACATAAACGCGGAATACGGTCAAGCCGCGCCCGCGGGGGGTTAATACTCCACCCCAAAACCTGTGTACCCCCTGGGCGGCCGTTCCGTTTGTTCCACCGCGTCCACTCTGGCAAACTGGGGCCCCCGCCTGAGCCAGCGCGAAAAAGCCTCAAGCTGTCCGGTGGAACCTTCGGCCCATATCTCCACGTCGCCGTTTACAGCGTTCCTGACCCAGCCTTTTACGCCAAGCCTGCCGGCTTCCCGCGTGGCGGAATACCTGAACCCTACACCCTGAACCCTGCCCCGAACCTGCGCATAAAAGGCCGCCGCGTCCTGCGCCTGTCTTTCCGGTTGAGCGCCCATGCGAAAAGTATAGGACGGAAACAGGGAAAAAGAAAAGAGTGAATTTGTTTACCGCCGGTATCCTGCAAACCAATATGATACCAAAGTGTATGCCGGCTGGGCAGAAGTGGTTCCGCCAATCGGGTTGCCGAACAAATCCATTGTACAAAGCGCCGTTTTTCCGGTACAATACAATCATGGGAGCGGGAAAACAACCGGACGCGGCGGCGGACGGCGGGTCGGGTTTTATGCGCCGGGGCGCGGCGGCGTACCGCCACGCGGCGGGTAATCCCCCGGACGAAGCGCCGGTTTTCGCTCTTTCCGCGGAAACCGGCGCTTTTTTCAAGACGGCGTCCGGCGGAAAGGGCGATTCCAAATACCGCAGGGTCGCCAAATTTCTTATCCTGATTGGCAGTGAACGCGCGGCGGAAATCCTGGCGCGGCTTGACGGCGAACAGGTCGAAAACATTTCCAGGGAAATCACCACAATCCGGTCCATCGGCGCCGAAGAAGGCGCGGCAATTATTGAGGAGTTCCGGTCGCTGCTGTCGTCGCCTTACGGTTTCGCGGGCCGGGTTTTCGGCGGGGTAGAGGCCGCGCGGCGGCTTCTGTACGCGGCCTACGGCCCGGAAAAGGGTGAAAAACTGCTGGTCAGGGCGGTGCCCGGCGTAAAGACCAATCCACTGGACTTTCTGCTGGACTTTTCCGGAGAACAGATTGCTCTGCTTTTTCGGGAAGAACCGGCGGCTGCGGCGGCGCTGGTGTTCTCCCAGCTTCCCCCAAAACTGTCGGCGGCGGCGCTGGCAAAAATGCCGGGTGAAAAAAAACTGGAAGTCGCGCGCCGTATCGCCCGCCGCGCGGAAGTTTCACCGGAAGTACTGGAACAGGTCGCGGCGGCTTTGCGGGAAAAGGCCCGGCATTTGAGCGCGGCCAGAGACACCGGTTTTGACGGGATAAACGCGCTGGCGGCGATTCTTAAATCGGCGGACGCGGGTTTTGGCGATCATCTTTTGCGAGAACTGGAAAACGAGGATCCCGGCCTGGGGAAAAACCTCAAAGAACGTATTTACACCCTGGACGACATTGTGTACGCCGCGGACCTTCCCATTCAGAAAAAACTCGCCGGTATGGAAAACCGCGAAATTATCCTCTTGCTCAAGGCCCGCTCAAGGGGCGCCCTTGCCGGACAAAACGCGCGGGAAAAAGCCCTGGCAGAAAACGCGGCGGCGGCCTTCCGCGAAAAAATACTGTCGAACCTTTCCGGGGGCAGGCGCGAGGATCTGCTTGAGGAAGAAGAAATCACCGGACCAGTCCCGGGACGCGACGTGGACACGGCGGCTTCCGCGTTTCTTGCTTGGTTTCGGGAAAACCGCGACAAAGGCCGTATCATCATGATGAATGATACGGATGTTGTCCGCTGAGAAAAAATATGACAGATACCGCATACTGGCGCGCCGGCTTTTTTGGGGTTATATTGATTATATGAGTAAAGAACTAATCATCACCAGCGATAATTTTGATGCGGAGGTACTGCATTCGTCCGTGCCGGTGCTGCTGGACTTTTGGGCGTCATGGTGCGGTCCCTGCCGGATGATCGCCCCTTTCATCGAACAGATTGCCGGCGAATACGAAGGGCGGCTCAAGGTGGGAAAGATCAACGTTGACGAACAGGGCGAACTTGCCCAGCGGCACAACGTTACCTCTATCCCCACCCTGGCGGTGTACAGGAACGGGCAGGCGGTGTTCCAGCAAAGCGGCGCGCTCCCCAAAAACGGTATTGAGGAACTGATAAAACACCACCTGTAGGCCTACGATTTCTTCGTTTTTAAGGCGGTGTAGTTCGAAATATGCCAGTCCGCGGCGCTGTTCGTGTCGGGCGCGTTTATCCGTTTGGCCGTTCTGTTCGGCGTCGTGAGAGTCGCGGTAAGCAGCGCCGAATCCGCGCCGCTTCCGTTCCACGCGCCCTGTTCCTCGAGCATTGCGGCGGCGCGGACTACATCGTTCTTCCATGCCTCCGCCTTTTCGCACATAACAATGCCGTCAAGAACCTTGTCGTCCTGATCCATAATAAAAATCACGTCGGTATTGTGAAGCCGCGCTGCGCTGCCGGGCAGCCAAAAATCCCTGTCTAGAGTGGCTTCGTGTCCGCCCGACTCCCTGAGATTGGAACCGGTCTCGTCAACGCAGCCTGTCTGGGTGGGCAGGGTGCGGGTGTGAACCACCACCGTTTCCCCCGTCTGGACCATGACCGGCGGAAACTCAATCAGCGGGGCGGCAAGGCCCTTGCCGCTGTTGTTCCCCGCCGCGTAGAGCCGCAGCGCGCCCAGATTCCCCGCGCTTTTAATGAGCAGCTTCACAAATTCTGTCTGCGGGTTATCCTTGCTCATGTTGGCGTTTTTGGTACGGATTTCGCTGATGAGCACGTCCGGCACCTGGGTATTCCGCGTCCTGAACGGGACCAGCACGTTGAGGGTATTCCCCCGGCTATCTTCCACAAGGATGTCGGCCGTCAGTTTCCCGCCGCCCGGCAGGTCTGAATTAAACCGGAACGTTACAGTCTGCCCGTCGCTTCGGGACACCGGTTCCACCGGCGGATCAAAGTACGCTGACTTGACCGTAACCGGCACGGAAAAGCTGAAGCTGACCTCTCCTTCGGCCGCGGCCTTGCAGCCGTAAAAGACCGGCGACTCGACACTGGAGCCAATGATCCGCTGCAGGGCCGCTTCGGTAGAACATGCCGCGCACAGAAGCGGCGGCAGCACGAAAAGAACGATTTGTTTTTTCAGGTTCTTCATAACAACCTCCGTACGATAAAGGGCGCGAAGCCGCGCCGCGCTTTAATATCTGTCAAAAAAAGGTATGATAAAATATGGATTTTACGAAACTGCGGCTGGTTTCTCCTCTGCGCTACCAGCCTTTTGCCGGTCTTTCCTCCGGCCTGTTCACGGAGACGCTGAACCGGAGGGAAGACAGCGGCGAAACGCTTTTCTGTTTTGAACTTAACCCCGCCCTGGCTTTCAGCATTGAACCTAACGACGCCGCGTATCTGGGGCCGCTGCTTGCCGCCGGCAGCGCCGTTAACGGCGGGATTATTGACCAGGGCGCGGCGGCGCTGGTTCTGCCCGCGGGCGGCTATTTCTTCACTCAAATCCGGAGTAACGGCCGGCGGAACGCGGGCGAGACTGCCGCGTTGTGTACGGAGATGGCGATGGAACTGCAAAAAGAAGGACTATGGCGGCGCCTTAAACTGGGAAAAATCGTGTATTTCAGAATACTTTGGGAAGACGGGGCGCGGGTATTTCAGGCGCTGCGGCCGCTTACAGTTTAAGGGCTTCTATCATATAGCTGAAATCAACGCCGCCGGAACGGTTTTGCTTCTTCAGTTCAATGACAAAAACAAGATACCCGCCCCGTGGCGCGGTCATAACAGTGCGGATACGATAGCCGGTAACGCCGGGACGCTGTATCCGCGAATTCCCCACAATATATGTTTCGGGCGCCAGGTCCGCGCCCTGCCGTTCAAGGCGGATATAAAACGACGACGCGGCGTTCGCCCCCGTCCCCTCGGCCTGCGCGCTCAGGCGCGCGCGGTACGAAGCGTTGTTGTCAAAATCCCTAAATGCGATACTTTCTTCGGAGGAAACGGTTTCAGATGCTGAAGCTACATACAAGGGCTTACCCTGAAAAAGAAAACCAACGCCGTGGCGTTCCGCCAGCGCCGCGTTTCGGGAGACCAGCCGGTACAGCGCGCCGGCGCCGTCCTGCCCGGCCGTAACAGGAGCGTCGTGGATATACAGAATTCTGCCGCCGGAAACAAAGTCGTTCGCGGAAACATCAACAACGCACAATTCCGCCCAGGGCCGCAATGTTTCCGATTGCACCCCGTATTGGCCAAACATGTAGATACGTCCGTCGGAAGAAAAACCCAGATCCACAAAGGCGGCGGTATCCCCGGCCTGCAGTAAAGCCGTTCCCAGAACAAGCATGCAGGGAACAAGGAATATCGTTTTGCGCATAGAAGGTCTCCTCATATAAGAATATCGGCGTTTGCCGCCGTGTCTTGAGAAGAAACAACGCTTGTTTTATGATAAAGCATGACCCTGTCCCAGCGGAACCGCTATTTTAAGGCGGGAATCGTCCTTTCCTCCGCCTGTCTGGCGGGGCTATTGTCCCAGGCCGCGCGGCTTTTGCCCCTGTATCCCGGCCTTGTCGCCGGCGCGGCGCGGCGGGCGCCGGGCCTGTTTCAGCAGCTTGCCGCCCGTCATTTTCCGGCCGTTCCCCAAACGCCCTTTGCCTCCGCTTCCGCCGCCATCGCCTGCGCCCTGGCCGCGTCGATCCTTATCTTCGTTTTCTTTGAAAAGACCCACGCGCCGGAGATACTGTTTTTCGGCCTTTTCGCCCTGTCCCCGGTATTCGAGACCATTCGTTTTATGGTGCCGCTGCGGGCCATATACGGTTTTCCCGTCCTGTTTCTTGTTTTCGGAGCGCGGATACTGTTTTTCGGCCGCTTTTCCGGGGCTCTGGCCCTGTTCGCGTCCAGCATCTACGCCGCGGGATTTGAGCCGCAAAAGCAGGGAACCGTTGTCTTTGCCATTGCCATCGCCACGCTCATCATTTCCCTGGGAATCCCCGTCGACGCCCTTTCCTGGGACACCAGCCTCGCCATGATTTCCGTGTATGGTGAAATTTTCCGCCGCGCCGAAGCGGCCATTCTTGTCATCGCCGCACTCACCTTTTTCGTTGCCGCCTATACCCGCGGCTCGGCCGATTACCTGATCATTGCCCCGGGCGCTTTGTTTGCCGCGCTGGGCCGGAACCTGCTTATCGGCGCCGATACCTGGATAACGCTCGTCCCCGGCGTTGTCTTTCTGTGCGCCGGAATCTGGGTCGTCATCGCGCGGCTGCACCGTGTCTATTTATGGCTGTAAAGGGAACGCCTTTCCCCTTGGCGCGTTGCGATTAAAATCCGCATCCTTGCGGATTTTAATCGTGGGACTTTTCGCCAGGGCCGAAAAGTCCCACCTAAAGCATTGGTTACACCGCTATCAAGAGGGGGAACCAGCGTCGCGTCGCGGCTTGGTTGAGTATACCATGGCGGCGCGTCATCCGAAGAGAAACTATGATTTCAATTACCGGGAAAGGCGGTACTCTGGTCTGATGGGAGCAGGGAAAAAAGGCCCTTTGCGGGGCCAATCAGATAAGGTGGAAGGCAGGTTCGCCCGCTAAGGGAACGCGGGAAACCGAGGGAACCTTGGCGAAGAGAATAGACATGAAAGCCGGCCGCCGTAAAGAAAAACGCGGCGGCCTGTCAAAAGCGAACCTCCGGTTCGATGACATATCCTGGTTGACGGCGCGGGCGTCCCTCTGGCGCCGATGGTAACCGGGGCTCAACGCCACGAGGTGTCCCGGCTTGAACATCTCCTTGATTCCATCATCATTGAACGTCCTGATAGTTTTGAGC